>DLUI01000084.1 GCA_002742695.1 Sulfuricurvum kujiense
GAAAAATGTACGCCAGACGTTTTACCTAAACCTCGCCGCATCGCTGCTGGTTACCGTCATTATCACCTTTATCATCCTGCTAATGATCCGAGGATACAACAAAAAACTCGAATTTATGGCACGTAACGATACCTTAACGGGATTGATGAACCGAACTGCGTTCAACGACTCCTTTAGTGATTTTCTCAACCTCTGTAACCGTCGCGGCGATCCGCTAAGCCTTATCTTTTTTGATATCGACAACTTTAAGAACATCAACGATACACTAGGACATCAGGCGGGAGACAGCGTCCTCATCCGAATTGCCGAACTCCTTAAAACCCGTTTACGCCGCACCGATATCGTCGGTCGCTGGGGAGGGGAAGAGTTTATTGTCGGGCTTATTGATACCGATCATAAAAATGCCGAGGTAATTGCCGAAACATTGCGCAAAGCATTCGAAGAAGACCCTCATCTTCTTCACCTCTCCTCTTCTCCCGTCACCGCAAGCTTCGGAATTGTCACCGCCCGCAACGGCGATACGATAGACACCCTTCTTACACGAGCCGATTCAGCCATGTACCGTGCAAAAGAGCTAGGGAAAAATCGGATAGAAACGGCGATTGAGCATTAAGCTTCAGATACAATAGTATCGGTTGGCTCTCCGAAATAATACCCTTGTGAATAATCGACATCCAGCTCTTTCACTTTTTCAAAAACATTTTTAGAGTGGACAAACTCGGCAACCGTTTTGATATTCATATTTTTGGCAAAACTGACAATCGACTTTGTAATCATTTGAGAATTTTTGTCACTGTCGATATTTTTAATCATCGATCCGTCAATTTTAATATAGTCCACTTTTAATTTCATAAGATACTCAAAATTTGAATATCCGGTTCCGAAATCATCGATAGAAATTTTGGCACCGTATTTTTTAACATTGATGATAAATTCAAAAACTTTATCAAAATTTTCGATCCCTTCGGACTCTATAATCTCAAATACAATTTTGTGACCGATCCCTGAATCGTCCAATTTTTTCAAAATATACGCATAGATCTCTTTGTTCAAGATATCTTCGACCGAAATATTGATAGAGACAAAATAAGGGAGATGCTCGAATTTTTTAAACGTTTTCTCGATCATTATTTTTGTCAATTGATGATAGAGCTTATTCTTTTTGGCAAGCTCTAAAAAATGGATAGGGGCAATGTAGAGCCCATGATCGTCCATCATCCGCATAAGGGCTTCGTATTTAACGATTTTCTCCGTCTTAGTATCCACAATCGGTTGAAAAACAGGGACAATTTTATCTTCTTCTATTGCCTTTTTGAGCCGTTTCGTCCAGTCAAAATTTTTCTCATACTCTTTCGTCATCGCCATCGACGCATCATAAATCAAATAATTCTTTTTAGTCTTTTTAGCTAGTTTTAACGCAACGTCCGCATTAACGAGCAGCATCTCAGAACCATGTGATATCCCCATCGTCGCACTTAGACTTACTTCGCTTTTTTCATCGATTTTAAAACTTTTTTGAGCTATTTTTTCACTGAGAAATGAAACGAATATTTTAAACTCATCCATATCCATTCCGCTGTTGCACACATGAGCAAACTCATCCGAATGGAGTCGATAGAGTCCCTCGTTATCAATCATAAGCTCTTTTAAAAACTGTGCGAATTCCTTTAAAATCAAATCCCCTGCCGGATCGCCGTAGAGATCGTTTATCTCTTGAAATGCATCGATATTGATGATGATTAAAAATATATTTTGTCCCTCTTCGAGCTTTTCGGTCAATCTTCTTCTGTTTTCCAAACCGGTTAAACTGTCAAAATAGAATTGGTGTTCTATCGAATCGAGCATACTGTTAAAAACATCTTTAATCGAATCGATCTCTTCGATATTGTCATTCACTTCAATCCGTTTTCTCATATCTTGGGAAGCGGTTATATTTTTGATCATATTGGAAAAGTTTTTAATCGGTTTTATCAAATACTGATTGAGCTCAATAAAAATGGAGAGATAGATAACAATCGAAAACAATACGATAAAGACGATAAAAAAGTTTATCATCTCCGTGAGAGGAACTTTTAAATTATCAATCGGATAAGAGACATCAATAACCCCTAAAACATCCCCTGATTTGACGTTTGTATGACACTTTAAGCAATTCTCTTTGGCAATAACCGGATAATAGTATTCGATCATTTCAGCATCCGAAATGTTTAATATCTCTTCACCTGTAATCGCCTTTGCAATATTTTTATCGGTCTCTCTGGCAATCTTGTCTTTTTCAATTTCCCCAAACAGTTGCACAACCCGTTCACTTCGGTATACATTGACTTTCATCTGGCTATCAACACTGTTAAGACGTGTAATAATCTCTTCTAAATCATCCTTATTCCACCCTCTTTGCATAGCGGAATAGAGCGTCTCAAAGACAAGCATACTCGTTTTTTTAGCATCCACATGGGCTAAATTCGTAATCGCATCTCTCTTCATATATTCGCCGTACATATACGCCGCTATGAGAGTCACAAGCATAGTAATAAAAATAATCTTAGCCGCAATCTTTGTATAGGTCGTTTTATTTGGCATTTTTCACCTACTTAAATTATAAAATTAATTTTAATTTTTTATATACTAAACCTTTTATCATATCGAATAGGGGGTGAAAACTATCTTAAAAGAAACTCTTCGCTACAATCACATTTTACTATTAAGGCATTTCTATGATAAAAAATCTCCTTTTTTTACTCTTAATCGCTCCCCTTTCACTCACTGCCGATGAGCCTGCGCAATGGGGTGAAAATGTGAGCGGCGTCGTCACTACCTTTGATTCCTCTAAAAAAGAGATCGCCCTCACCTTTGATGCATGCGGAGGAAGTTTTCGGAGTTCACAGTACGATGCGGAGCTGATCGACTTTTTATCGGATAACCATATTCCCGCTACCCTCTTTATCAACTCCCGCTGGATTCAAAGCAATCCGGAAATTTTTGCCCGATTAGCCGCCAATCCATTGTTTGAAATAGCCAACCACGGTACCGCCCACCGCCCCCTCTCCATCAACGGCAAAAGTGTTTACAATATCCCCGGTACCGCTTCAGCTGAGGAAGTTGCACGTGAAATCAACGGCAACGGAGATCTAATCGAAAAACTCACCGGTAAACGCCCCCTGTTTTTCCGTTCCGGCACCGCCTATTATGATGAACAGGCAGTAATAATCGCACATCAAAACGGTGTTGAAATTGCGGGATTCAGTGTTTTGGGAGATGCGGGCGCGACCTTTAGCGCGCCCAAAGTGGCCCAACAGCTCCTCAATTCCCACAGCGGCGATATTCTCCTCTTTCATATGAACCATCCTGAGGGGGGTACCCGTGAGGGGATCATAGAGGGGGTTACCAAGCTCAAAGGAGAAGGCTTTAGCTTCGTACGTCTCAGTGAGGTAAAAGATCGCCTCAATCGTCTCCGATAGTGCTAAATGTGATACAATCTTTTTAGAAAGAGAGGTGACCTATGTCTTTTAATCTGAAATTTCTCTCCGGCGAATCATGGCCGTTCTCGCTCTTCTTGTTCGGTGCCGCTTTTATTCTCTTTATTCTTCTGGCTCACTACCTGAAAAACAATCACGTCGTCTACTTTGATCACAGCGTTCTAACGTGGTTTCATACGATCCGGCATCCGTATCTAGATCATTTTTTCTCTACCATCACATGGATGGGATCGTTATGGATTCTTTTGCCACTCTATCTTCTATTGACCCTCACGCTGACTCCCCAAATAGAGCATTTTGAAAAAATCTTGGGAATCACCTTTTGGGGAACGGTTATCACCGTCTATGCACTTAAATTTGAATTTGAACGCAAACGTCCTCTCTTGTTCGGAGCTATCCATGAACTCCCTCTCGATCCTTCATTCCCGAGTGCCCATACGGCGCAGATCACCGCATTCGCTTTTGGACTTACTCTGGCGCTCGCCGGTACTCAATCGCTCTATCAAGGGATACTATTCTCACTTCTTTTACTCCTCGTTGTATCGGTTTCTATCTCACGGATGTACCTGCAAGTCCATTTTCCGACCGATATCATGGCGGGGATACTCATCGCCTTTATGTGGGCCGTTATTACCGCGTGGATTGTTAAAACTGGAGTGCTGGGATGAAAAACAAGTTTTTAGAGACAGGCGAACACGGCTATCACCCGCTGCGAAAATTCAAAATCATCCTCTCGGGTCTCCGCTTTGCCGTTATCTACGATTTCAGTGTTTTGTACAAAATTATCCTCTCCGTCCTCCTCCTCATCCCCGTTATCCTCTATAAAGAGTGGGTTGATGCCTCCTTGATCATTCTAGCCACAGGAGTTATGATCGCAGGAGAGCTGTTCAACACGGCGATCGAAGCGGTATGCGATTTCATGGAAACACGCTGCAATGAAAAAATTCGTATCATAAAAGACATCGCAGCAGCAGCTGCAGGGATAACTATTTTTACATGGATTGTCGTTTTATTGATCGAGTTCATTAAAATCCTTCCTCATATTACCGGCTAGGAGCGCATCAATGTGTCTTATTTTAACGTTTGCCCTCATCGTCGCAACCCTCTCATTTTTTTCTCAAGGACTTCTCCCCCATGCGATTATCAGCGGATTGCTTGCTTCTCTTTCACTTTTCTTCTTTATCCGAAAGCTAATCTTTAACGGACGATGCATTTTTGGAAAAGAGACCGACTGTAATAAAAAATTAAGCTAATATACTCATAATTCGATAATAGTTATTGTTTTCAGGAGTATGTTGTGTATTTAATTTGGGAAGCGTTTTGGGAATTAAGTGTCGATATGGGTGTCTATATCCTTTTTGGTCTTCTGGCCGCTGGGATTCTGCACCAGATTATCCGTGAAGAGTGGATTCAAAAACATTTAGGTTCCGATACCCACGGCTCGGTATTCAAAGCAGCCCTATTTGGTGCACCCCTTCCTCTGTGTTCTTGCAGTGTCATCCCCTTTGCAGCGGCTTTACGGCGCAACGGTGCTTCCAAAGGATCGACCCTCTCCTTTTTGATTTCAACGCCGATCACGGGTATTGATTCGATACTCGCGACCTTTGGGATGTTTGGATGGGTATTTACCTTCTACCGCGTTTTCACTTCGGTGGTCATAGCGATTGCCGCCGGCGTCCTCATGACTATCTTTGAACCGCAAAAAACTCTCAAAAAAGGGTTTACTTTTACTGCTACCGCTCCCAAAATCACCCCTATGAGTAAAACTGAAGAGAAAAAGCCCTTTTCTTTCGTAGCTATTTTTGAATACGGTCTAGTAACACTGTTAGGAAGTTTCAGTAAACCTCTCTTTTGGGGGCTCTTAATCGGTGCGTTTATCACAGCCGCTATCCCCTCCAATCTCCATGAGCTTTTTAGCGATAATCTCTTATTAGGCTACATCATCGCCGTTGCGATTGCCACACCGATGTATGTATGCGCGACCGCATCACTTCCGATTGCGGCATCGCTCATCCTCGCCGGAGTTTCACCGGGTGCCGCTTTTGTCTTTTTAAGTGCAGGCCCTGCCACCAACAGCGTTACTATGGGAGTGGTAAAATCCCTATTGGGTATGCGCGCTTTAGTGATTTACCTCTCTGTGATTGTCATAGGAAGTATACTTTTTGGTGCGCTCATCGATATGGGGTTTAATACCCTTTCCATCACAATGAATGTCAATTTGCAAGAGGAACACGGAATCGTGGAAGAATCTGCAGCCGTTCTAATGCTGGGGTTAATCGGATGGCATCTTATTCGCGGATTATTCCAGAAAAAAGAGAAAAGTTGCAACGGAGGTTCATGCTGCTCATAAATAGCCACTAAAACTTTGTCCGCTATAATGGCGGACTTATTTTTCAGGACCCTTTATGAACGAAACCCTTCTCATCCTCGCCGTCGCATTGGCAATGGACTCTGTCGCCGTCTCCATCGCGATTGGATCAAAATACAAAGATCTTTTACTCTCCAAAGCCTTTTTTACAGCAGCTGTTTTCGGATTTTTTCAAGGGGCGATGCCTCTGGCTGGGTATTTCATCGGAATCAGTTTTGCAGAATACGTTCAGGCATTCGATCACTGGATTGCTTTCGTTCTCCTCGTAGGTCTTGGGGGAAAAATGCTTTACGAAGCGTACCAAAACGAGTTTGACGAAGAGGTGACCGATCTCTCCGCTAAAACGCTCATTACCCTTGGGATTGCAACGAGCATCGATGCTATGGCGATCGGGGTGACTTTCGCTTTTTTGCAAACCGATATCTATAGTGCGGCAGGTGTCATAGCGCTGGTCACATTTGTACTCTGCGTCGCGGCCGTCTATGTCGGAAAGAAATTGGGTTCATTGCTGGAGAGTAAAGCGGAAATGTTGGGAGGGCTTATCCTAATCGGATTGGGAACCAAAATCCTCTTAGAACATTTAGAGGTTATGTAATTACCAACCGTCTGTTGCATGATTATCGTGTTTTGATTTTTTATAGCGGCTGGCATTCACCCGTTTCTCGAGCTGATTTTGAGCATAAAAAAGTTCCTCTTTAATCGTTTCAATCTCCTCATCACTTGCTCGAAAATCAAGAATCTTCTGTCCTAGTGCTTCAAGGACGAGGTATTCATCTTTATAAAGTTTGACCGCTTCATTTTTTTCTAAAAAGCGAAAATTCATATCTACTTTTTGATCAAACTGCTCTTTCGTCGGACTATCGCTTTTTGCGAGAAACGAGAGTATTCCGTTGATAAAACGACTCAATAGCCGAATGTAGCGGAGCCGTTTTGCATTTTCTGTTTTAGATTCGCCCATAAAACCTCATATTAATCATTCATCGATACAATACCGCTATTATACCCTTAAGAGGATTTAGTATGCGTATTCTATTCATTGCCATTTTGCTTTTGGCTACAACGTTGATGGCCGATTACTCTGCCCAACCGATCGATAAAAAGCTGATTGATTCCAAAATCAAAATTATCGATATCCGAACCCCATCGGAATGGAAAACGACAGGTCTGGTTAAAGGTTCGTATCCGATTATGTTTTTTGACGAACAGGGAAACTACAACGTCGAAGCTTTTTTGGGGAAACTGAATAAAGTGGTCAAAAAAGGGGAAAAATTCGCCCTCATCTGCAACAGCGGAAACCGTACCCAAATCGTCGGTAATTTTTTAGGAAAACAGCAAGGGTATAACGTTATCGATTTACAAGGGGGGATTCAATACGCCATCGGCAAAAAGATGCCCCTTGAACCGTATAAACCGAAACCCTAACGTAAAAATTCGAGCAGATCGATATACTCTTTTTCGATGACGCCGAGATTTTCGAGCATCCGCATCTCATCAATGCCCGGATTGTCACTCAAGAACTCCCGACGCCATTGAATATTATCTTGCAGTTCGGTGAGTCCGGTAGAGAGATACTCGATCATCGAGTCGATATCGGCTCCGCGAATCACCCCTTCCGTATCCGCTTTATAAAACAATAACGCGTAGTCACCCGTTTCATGAGAAAAACGGAAATCCTCGGCAATGTTATGGATGATCGTCTTAATTCGCTCATCTTTAATAAGTCGTTTTGCCATAATTTCCTCCCGTTGAAAATATCACATTGTAATCTCTTTTGGTATAGGAGTTGCTTAGATAGAAGTATCCAATCCATAAAGATTAATTAAAATCGTGAAATCACTTAAACTCAAAACGAAACTTCTTTACTTGTTGTTACTTGTGGGATTTGGCCTCGTTGTAGTAGGATTGATCGGTTATATCAATATTCAAAATATCAAACGGAATATGGACACACTCTATTTCGGATCCCTTCTCCCCTTGAGCGAATTAAACTCTATCTCCTCCACCTATCATAACGATCTCGCTTCCTCCGTCTACCAGTGGAGCAATCAGCTTCTCAGCGATGAACAAGCATCCCAAAATATCGTACAAGGATTAGATCGGATCAATACCTTATGGGGGTCGTATATCTCTCATCACAAACGCCCCGAAGAGATGGCATATGTCAAATATACCGAAGCTCAGATACAAAATATCGGCAATTATTTTATTCAGGTACGCTCTTTAATCAACGATCCTGACCGATCTCACCCCCTCTCACTTATGAGTATGGATGATAATCTCCAATCCATCCACACGACCCTTCAGCAGCTTATAACGTATGAAAATGCCGTAGCA
>DLUI01000012.1:0-5238 GCA_002742695.1 Sulfuricurvum kujiense
TATGGCGGACAGCTAGAGATTCGAACTCTAGGTAGGTTGCCCTACACACGCGTTCCAGGCGTGCGCCATCGACCACTCGGCCAGCTGTCCATTTTTGAGAGATTGAAATTGTACCAAAGATAGCTTAAGGGTTACCCTCTTAAAAGCCGTAACGATCCCTCGGCGGTTTTTTCCGTGCTTGTTCACTATTCCATCGGGTGTTGATATGCTTGAGCCATGCTAAGAAAATACCGGTAATCGCCAGTACCGCGCACACTTCATACCCGATAGCCCAAATAATGAAAAAAGAGGCGAGATTAAACTCTAAAAAGTATTCATAATTTGCTTTGGCAACGAATAAAAATAAAAATGTTAATCCTGCTAAATAAGGCAGAATGAGGATATAAAGACTTAGAACAATACCCTCATACCCCTCAGGAGAAAAGACGAAATCGCGATAATCAAGCGATTGGTTAAAAAAATCGTCTTCTTGCTGGCGGCGTGTTTTAATATTCTCTTTTTGATAAACTTTTGCACTGTCGCGTGCGGTATCGCTGATCAGTGAAGCGTTCATCCGTTTTTCAATATTTTTATCCATTGTAAAATACCTTAGGTGTGATCGTAAATTATAGCTGTTTTTTCTGGATAGATTGTTAGATTATTAGAAATAGTGAGATAATCAAAAATAATAGGTAACCAAAACACGAAGGAGGAGTGTTTCGGTCAAACTATCGAAGGAGAATCGAAACACCATTGTAGAAAAGAAGTGTTAATTTTGTGTAAAGAGTCACGATATAATGACACAACATTATTCTAAAAGGGTTATCGTGCTCCCAAATCAACGTTTTTATTCTATCAGTGATGATTTCCGCTCCCCTTATGCCCGCGATCGGGATCGTATTATCCATTCGGGAAGTTTTCGCCGTCTTGAGTATAAAACGCAGGTGTTTTTGAATTCTCAGGGGGATTTTTTTCGTACCCGCCTCACCCACAGCATCGAAGTGAGCCAAATCGCCCGCTCTATTGCCTCTCATTTGGGACTTGAAGAATCACTAGCCGAGAGCATCGCCCTCTCTCATGATTTGGGTCATACCCCTTTTGGCCATATCGGAGGGGATACCTTAGATGAATGCCTAAAAGATAGGGGGTTTGAGAGCGGATTTGAGCACAACTTCCAAAGCTTTCGAGTCGTCACCAAGCTCGAACAGCGTTACAAAGCATTTTTGGGTCTGAATCTCACCTATGCGACGTTGGAGGGGATACTAAAACACTCGTATCCCTATAACAAACCGTTTTTACCCGAAGAGATACGAGACGCGTTTGCCCTCGATACCCATCCCAGCATCGAAGCGATGATTGTCGATCGTGCCGATGAGATCGCCTATATCAGCCACGATATTGATGACGGAGTCGCTTCGGGATTGATTAGCTTTGAAACTCTCCAATCCTCCGAACTGATTCAGACGATTTTGAAAAAAGTGTACGAGGAGGGGATTCATGAGGATGAAGATGAGATGTTTCGTTACCGCTTCAGCTCCCACCTTATTAACCATCTTGTCTACTCGCTTTTGGAACACTCTCGTGATAAAATCGATAACAGCCGTGTGTTAGCATCGGTTATACCTGCCTCCGAGCCGATAGTGATCGGGTTTGAACCGGAGTTGGAGACGCAGATCAAAAAACTCAAAAAGCTTCTTTACCAAGAGCTCTATCAACACAAACACATAATGCGTAAAATGTTTGCGGGAAAACAGGCGATTATCGGGCTGTTTAATGCGTTGATGGAAGAGCCGAAGATGTTGCCCCGTTATTATTTGGAGCAGTGTGAACGACGCAATACCCACCGTGTTATCAGTGATTATATCGCGAGTATGTCGGATCGCTACGCGATGAAACTTTATAATGAATTGTATGGGAGAGAGGGGTGAAAATTTGCGGTCGAAAATTGCGACCGCAAATCGGAATAAATTTTTAAACGAGCACTGCTTCGCGTTTACCCGCTTCGAGATGACCGATAACGTATCCGTCTGTTGCGGCGAGGACATCGGCAACGTCCGCTTCTTTCACGACGAGGATCATTCCGACCCCCATGTTAAATGCACGGAACATCTCGGCACGCTCAACGTGCTGACCGATGAGTTCGAAGATGGGGAGAACACGGATAGAGGATTCCGTGATAACGGCACGTAACCCCTCAGGGAGGACGCGAGGGAAGTTTTCGACGATTCCGCCACCCGTGATGTGGGCGAGGGCTTGGATTTTATCTTTGAGCGCTTTGAATGTTTTGACGTAGATGCGTGTCGGCGTCAAAAGAGTTTCGATCAAAGGTTTTCCGTCGAATTGATCTTCAAACTTCATCCCCATTTTTTCAAACAACACTTTACGTGCCAATGAGAATCCGTTCGAGTGGAGTCCTGAACTCGGCAATGCGATAAGAATATCTCCTGCTTCTACTTTATCAGAGCGGTCGAGTTCGCTTTTTTCGCCGATACCGACGGCAAATCCTGCCAAATCGTAATCATCGCTATGGTACATCCCCGGCATCTCCGCCGTTTCACCGCCGATGAGGGCGCATTCCGCTTGACGGCACCCCTCCGCGATTCCGCTGACAACGGCTGTTGCGGCAGTGACATCGAGTTTTCCGGTTGCGTAATAATCGAGGAAAAATGAGGGGGTTCCGAAGTTACAGATCAAATCATTGACACACATCGCGACCAAATCGATTCCGACCGTGTTGTGAATACCCGAATCGATAGCGAGTTTGAGTTTTGTACCGACCCCGTCCGTTGCCGCGAGCATGACCGGCTCACGGTACCCTTTTGGAAGCTCAAATGCCCCTGCGAATGAACCGATTCCGCCGAGAACACCGGGAATAGCTGTTGATTTAACAAGTGGTTTGATGTTTTCGACAAAACTGTTACCCGCGTCGATATCGACACCGGCATCTTTGTAGCTGATTTGGCTCATGGGATTCCTCACCTTAAATAGTGAGGAAATTATAACGCAAGAGTGGTTAGGAAAAATTTAGGGGATTAATCTTTTTGAGGACATTTGCCGAAAACTTTTTTGAAAACCCATAACGAAGGGCAGAAATCAAACAAAGCCCATACGATAACCATCACGATAACGAGAGTTTGAAGAAGCATAGCATAGAGCATTTGACCATCGGCAAATAAGAACATAGCGACCGTTAAGACGATTGCCATCAAAAAACGTTGAATTTTTTCAGCACACATCAGTACTCCTTGGTTTTAATAGAAATAATTGGATAAAATTATAGCTAAAGAGGGCGGGTTAACCTTTAACCTCCGAGTATAAATGGAATATTCAAACCGTTTTAATCTCCGCGTGTTACAATCGCTGAAAAATTCCCCATATAAATGAGAAGAGAAGCACTTAATGAAAACATTTATTACCCCTGAAATGACGGTACACGTTGCGATGTGTACCCATAAAAATCCCCGTTCCGTTATGGTTCTCACTCCTCAGAGCGATCTCCTTAAAACGGAGATGGGACGTTACCGTGAAGCAGATGCAGCGTATGCAGGTACGGACGATCTTCTAGGAGCCTTGCGCGGCGGCAGTGACAAGAGTGTGGACGTGTTACTTTTGGATACGTTAAGTGATGATAGTGCGGTATTCGCGCATGTCAATCGAGTGTTAAAAGAGGATGCGCTGATGGTTTGCAGACATCCTGATTTGGATGATGTGGCAGGCAATACGAAACTCATGCAGATTTTAGGGAACTATTTTAAAATCATTATGCCCTATCACCTCGAAGACGGATCGACATTACTTCTATGTTCCAAAGAGTACCATCCGACGGCGGATTTGATTTTACAGCGTAGCGATCTTCTCGAAGGGCACCACTATTACAACTGCGATATTCACATTGCCGCATTCGCGATGCCGCAGTATATCCGCAAAAATTATTTGGGCATTATCCGCAACTAATGGCGTTTGAGTATGCCATTGCACTCACAGGAGGAATAGCGACAGGGAAAAGTACTGTTGCCTCTTTATTGGGATTAAACGGTCTTCGTATCATCGACGCCGATACGATAGCCCACCGTATTTTGGACGAAAACGGTGCTTGGGTAGTTGAACGATTCGGGGATGAGTTTGTCAAAAATGGAAAAGTCGATCGGAGCGCATTGGGGAAAATAATTTTTGCCGATCCGGAAGCAAAAAAAGAGTTGGAAACTTTTCTCCATCCGAAAATCCGTACCGCTATCGAAGAGCAAAGCGAAAAACAAGATAAGCTCAAATATCCCTATCTGATTGATATTCCCCTGTTTTTCGAGACGTCGTCGTACCCGATCAAAAATTCCGTCGTCGTCTATACCCCCAAAGCATTGCAGTTGGAGCGGTTTATGAAACGTAACGGGTTTTCCCAAGAGGAGTCGTTACGCCGTATCGAGAGTCAGATGGACATCGATGAGAAAAAAGCACGCGCCACGTGGGTGATCGATAACTCCTCCAATCTCAAACACCTGCAGCGTGAGTGTGAGCAGTTTGTCGATACTATTAAATTACTCTATCCCGCTCCTAAGGTATAATTACCGTTATTATTAATCCAAAGGATTACCCCATGCTTCAAATCGCCAAGTACTGTGCCAGCGGTAACGATTTTGTTATTTTTCATGCCTTCCATGGAGCGGATCGTTCAGGCCTTGCCCGAACGCTTTGCGATCGTCAAAACGGTATCGGAGCCGATGGTCTGATTGTTCTGATCCCCCATGAGAGCCATGATTTTGAATGGGAATTTTACAATGCCGACGGTTCCACCGCGTCGATGTGCGGAAACGGAAGCCGCGCATGCGCCCATTATGCGAATCGTTTTGGATTAGCAGGTGAGAGTATGGAGTTCTTAACGGGTGCGGGACTGATCAAAGCTTCCATCGAGGGAGATATGGTTCAAAGTGACTTGACCCCTCCGCTTGTAATTAACGATGCCATTTTAGAGCATGAGATGCGATGGTGGCTGATCGATACGGGGGTTCCTCATCTGGTCACTTTTGATGCCGGTATGGAACATTTTGATATTGCAATGGCACGGGAGCTTCGTCACAAATACAATGCCAATGTGAACATCGCAACGGTGAATGCGGATGGAAGTATGCGGGTACGAACCTATGAACGGGGTGTTGAAGATGAGACGTTAGCATGCGGAACTGGGATGGCCGCGTGTTTTTATCGTGCATCGATTGAAGGATTGGTCGCGGATAATGCTCGCGTCTATCCGAAAAGCGGAGAGAC
>DLUI01000012.1:5268-26058 GCA_002742695.1 Sulfuricurvum kujiense
TCTCCATAATCTGTGCCTGAGCATCTGCGATAAGAGGATCGATAATATCATCCATCAATCCCCCCTGCATAATCTCTTCAAGACGATAGAGGGTGAGGGTGATGCGGTGATCGGAGATACGGTTTTGAGGGTAGTTGTAGGTTCGGATACGCCCTGAACGATCTCCCGTTCCCACTTGCTCTTTACGCTCATTCATCTCTTTCTCTTTGGCCTCTTGCATCTGCATCTCATACAAACGGGCTTTGAGGATCTTCATCGCTTTATCTTTATTTTTATGTTGCGATTTTTCATCTTGGTTGTTGACGACGATACCGCTTGGGATATGGGTAATCCGTACGGCGGAGTCGGTCGTATTGACACTTTGTCCGCCGCATCCGCTTGAGCGCATTACGTCGATTTTCAGATCGCTTTCATTGATATTGATCTCGACATCATCCACTTCAGGCATCACGGCGACGGTAATGGCGGAGGTGTGAACCCGTCCTTGGGATTCCGTTGCAGGGACACGCTGAACACGGTGGGTTCCCGCTTCGTATTTAAGGCGTGAATAGACCTGCTCCCCTTTGATAAGGGCGATAATCTCTTTAAAGCCCCCTGCATCGGAGGGGCTGGTGCTCATGAGTTCGATTTTCCACCCCTTGACATCCGCATAACGGACATAGGCATTAAACAAATCGCCGACAAAAATCGCCGCTTCATCTCCCCCCGTACCGGCACGAAGTTCGATATAGATGTTCCGTTTATCATTAGGATCGGCAGGTATAAGTAGCTTTTTAATCTCATCTTCGAGAGGTGAAACCATCGGCTCCAACGTGCGTAACTCCTCTTTGGCAAGTTCTCCGAGTTCCGCATCAAACGCGAGCGATTTATTCTCTTCGATATCATCAAGAAGTTTTTTGTATTCGGTTGCTTTGGTGACAATCGCTTGGATTGCCGATTGTTCTTTCGAGAGATCGGTCATCCGTTTGATATCATTGCCGATATCTGGAGAACTGAGAAGTTCGGTCAATTCGTTGTAACGGTTGATAAAAGGGGTAAGTTTGTCGGATAACATGAGTGTGTCCTAAAAGAGGCGTTGTGAAAAATTAAAGAAGGTGAAGCTTGCCCTGAGGGCAAAACTTATGCTGCGATTTTGTTAACAGCGAGGTGAAGACGGCTAACTTTACGTGCAGCAGTCTCTTTTTTCAAGACACCTTTGCTGACATATTTATGAAGGTTAGCGTTAGCGATAACAAGAGCAGCTTTCGCTTCATCTTTGTTTCCGGCTTCAACGGCAGTGCGAACTGCTTTAACAATGTTTTTAATACGTGTACGATAGAATCGGTTACGCTCAGTGCGCTTTTCCGTCTGACGGATACGTTTTAATGCTGACTTATGGTTTGCCATGGCATTTATCCTTGTCGAATTTTTTTTAGGGTAGAATACTACCTTAAAGAGAATTAAATTTAAGTTAAAATTTATAGAATCTGAAATAAAAAAGAAAAACTAATTTCTAAAAGGAAGAAAATTTTATGAAACTTTTTGGAACGGATGGAGTACGCGGAGAAGCGGGCTCATTTTTGACGGCAGAATTGGCGATGCGGGTAGCGATGGCGGCAGGTATTTATTTTAGTGCCCACTCCCGAACGAAAAAGATTTTAGTCGGAAAAGATACGCGGCGCAGCGGCTATATGATCGAAAATGCAATTGTCACCGGACTCACCGCAGTGGGATACGATGTTGTACAAATCGGTCCGATGCCGACCCCTGCCATTGCATTCTTGACGGAAAATATGCGTTGTGACGCGGGGATTATGATCTCTGCAAGCCATAATCCGTATGAAGATAACGGAATCAAATTTTTTGATGCCCACGGAAACAAACTCTCCGAAGATATCGAAGCGCAAATCGAAGCGATAGCCCATAATAAAGCCCGTCTTGAAGAGGGGCAGGTGACAGGGAAAAAGATCGGTAGTGCCAAGCGTATCGATGACGTGATCGGTCGTTATATCGTTCAGCTCAAAAATTCATTCTGCCGCGATTTAACCCTTCAAGGGCTTCGTATCGTTTTAGATACCGCCAACGGTGCGGGGTATAAGGTAGGGCCGACCGTACTCGAAGAACTGGGCGCCGAAGTGATCGTACTGCACGACAAACCGAACGGATTTAACATCAATGAGGGGTGCGGAGCGCTTCATACCAAAGATCTGCGTGAAGCGGTGAAACAGTATCGCGCCGATATCGGGCTTGCTCTCGATGGGGATGCCGACCGCCTTATCGTTGTCGATGAAAACGGTGACGAAGTGGACGGTGATCAGATTCTAGGGGCTTTGGGGCTCTTTTTGCACCAAAGCGGACAGCTCAAAGGGGGCGGAATCGTCGCTACCGTTATGAGCAATCAAGCACTCGAGGATTCGATGAGCGAGAACGGGTTAAAACTTTTCCGCTCCAACGTCGGCGATAAGTACGTATTGGAAGTGATGCGTGAAAACGGTATTAACTTCGGCGGAGAGCAAAGCGGTCATATTATCATGCACGATTACGCCAAAACCGGTGATGGATTGGTGAGCGCCCTTCAAATCTTGGCACTCCTTCTTACCACGGGAGAGAAAGCGAGCAAAGTGCTCCGTCCCTTTAGCCTCTATCCTCAAAAACTGGTCAATATCAAAGTCAAAATAAAAAAACCGCTCGATCAAATCGACGGTCTCTCGACTGAACTCGAAGCGGTGGAAGCCCAGCATATGCGTCATCTGATCCGATATTCGGGTACAGAGAATAAACTTCGTATTCTACTAGAGGGGAAAGATGCCAAAGTGATGGAGAGAGAAATGGAAAAATTGGTCAGCTTTTTCGAGAAAGCGTTGAATGCTTAAATCTTCTATTCTTCTCATTTTAGCGGCGTTGGGTGTTTTCATCGTCGATCAAAATATCAAATGGATTTTTGTCGAGGGATTTCGGTATTACACCGAGTGTATCGATCTTATCCTCGTCTACAATCGCGGGGTTGCCTTTTCCATGTTTGCCTTTTTGGAAGAGGGACTTAAATGGATACAGATCGCCCTTTTAGTAGGAGTGATCGGGTATACTCTTTGGCTTAAAAAGAACTGTTATATCCTTCCGGTCGGTATCATGGTAGGCGCGGGCTTTTCTAATGTATATGATCGCTTTATCCACGGTGGGGTAGTTGACTATGTTTATTGGCATTGCGGATTTAACTTCGCCGTCTTTAATCTTGCTGATGTTATGATCGATGTCGCCGTAATATGGTTATTGATTTTAAACTTTCGTCCGCAGTCGTGTAAGAGTTAAGTGTCTTTTAACTTCCACGCGGCTATAATTTCGCTCTTGCATTAATTGTGATGGTCTTATAGCTCAGTTGGTAGAGCACTACCTCGACAAGGTAGTGGTCACAGGTTCGAGTCCTGTTGGGACCACCATTTCTCCTTAATTTTCCTCAAAATTTATTTATTTAATCGTAAACCAATCAACAATCCCGTATAATCCGCGATATTTTCTCAACGAGGGACACCCTTATGGATATTATTGCACTTAAGCATGATGATCAAATAATCGATTTACAAACGGCAGAAGCACTTGGAATTACGGGTGAAGGGATCGTTTACGATAACTCTCCCGATTCTCTCGAAGTTCTTCGCCACTCTTGTGCGCATTTGATGGCTGAAGCGATCAAAGCGCTCTATACCGATGCTAAATTTTTCGTCGGTCCGACGGTTAAAGAGGGCTTCTATTACGATTTTAAAGTCAATGAGACATTAAATGAAGAAGATCTTAAAACGATCGAGAAAAAGATGCTCGATATTGCCAAAGGCAAAGAGAAGATCACACGATACGAAATCACGAAAGAGGAAGCTCGCGCTAAATTTGCAAACGATCATTTGAAACAAGCGGTTATGGATCGTATTCCATCGGAAACCGTGACGATCTATAAACAAGGCGAGTTTGAAGATCTTTGCCGAGGGCCTCATTTACCGAGTGTCGGTTTGATCCGTTATTTCAAATTGACCAAAATTTCCGGTGCGTATCTCGGGGGTGACAGTAAAAACGAAATGTTGACCCGTATTTACGGTATCGCATTTGCCGATAAAGAATCCCTCAAAGCGTATCTCGATCAAATGGCGGAAGCGGAAAAACGTGACCACCGCAAAATCGGTGCCGAGATGAAACTCTTTACGTTCCGTGAAGAGGTCGGAGCGGGATTCCCGATCTGGCTCCCTGCCGGGGCACGTATGCGCTCACGTTTGGAGCAATTGCTTTTCAAAGCACACCGCAAACGGGGATATGAGCCGGTACGCGGCCCTGAAATGCTCCGTTCTGATTTGTGGAAAGTGTCGGGACATTATCAAAACTACGGTGAAAATATGTATTTCACCCATATTGATGAACTCGAATTCGGCGTTAAACCGATGAACTGTGTCGGTCACATCAAAGTGTACGAGCATGATTTGCACTCCTACCGTGACCTTCCTCTCAAATATTTTGAATACGGGGTCGTTCATCGTCATGAGATGACGGGTGCACTTCACGGCTTGTTCCGTGTACGCGAATTTACTCAAGACGATGCCCATATCTTCTGTACGGCCGATCAAATCGAGCAGCAGATTATCGAAGTGGTCGATTTTGTCGATAAAATCATGAAAACATTTGAGTTTAACTACAAAATGATGATCTCGACTAAGCCGGAAAAAGCGGTCGGAGATGACGCGGTATGGGAGATTTCAACCAACGCACTTAAGACGGCAATGGACAAAAATAATCTCGCGTATGAGATCGATGAGGGGGGTGGAGCGTTTTACGGTCCTAAAATCGATATCAAGATCACCGATGCAATCGGACGTGAATGGCAGTGCGGTACGATCCAACTCGACTTCAATCTTCCGATGCGTTTTGAACTCGAATACAACGGCGAAGAGAACGTTAAAATACAGCCGGTAATGATTCATCGTGCAATTTTAGGTTCTTTTGAGCGATTTGTTGGTATATTGACGGAGCATTACGCTGGGGAGTTCCCAATGTTTATCGCTCCGACGCAGGTCGCGATCGTTCCGATTGCCCCTACGCACGAAGCGTACGCACGTGAATTGGCCGATAAACTGATCGATTTAGGTGCCGATTTTGAAATTTTCGATAAAAACGAAAGTCTCAATAAACGGATTCGTACAGCGGAAAAAGGACGTGTGCCGATGATCATCGTCTTAGGCGATGAAGAGGTAAACAACAAAAGTATTGCCGTACGCGATCGCAGATCACGCGAGCAATACAACCTGAGCGAAGAGGATTTCCTCGCAATGGTAAAACAAAAAATTAATGAGGTACATTTTTGATTAAGAAACAAGACCGAGTCCAAATGAACGAGGATATCCGCGTTCCTGAGGTACGTTGTGTAGTAGATGGTGGTGAAGCATTAGGGATCATTACGATTCAAGAGGCTATGGCTAAAGCCAACGAACTGGGGCTTGACCTCGTATTGATCTCTCCGGATGCAAAACCTCCGGTCGCGAAGATCATGGACTACGGTAAGTTTCATTATCAAGAAGAGAAAAAGAAAAAAGAGGCACGTAAAAAGCAAACCAAAGTTGAGGTCAAAGAGATTAAGCTTTCGGTTAAAATTGCTGAAAACGATGTGAGCTATAAAGTAAAACATGCTCGTGAGTTCCTCGAAGAGGGGAAACATGTCCATTTCCGCGTATTCTTACGCGGACGTGAGATGGCACACCCTGAAGCCGCAGTTGCTGTTTTACAGCGTGTTTGGCCTATGGTCGAAGATATCGGTATGATGTATAAAACACCTGCTATGGAAGGGCGTTATTGTAATATGATGATCCATCCGAAAAAAGACGATAAAAAATAATCTACTTCGTACGGGTCTTTCCCCGTACACCCCTTTAGAATACTTTCAACATAAACTTATTTTTTCTTGATTTATGGTATAATCCGCGTCTCGTTTAGAGAATTTTTGCGAAAGGATCAAGCCGATGCCAAAAATGAAATCAGTAAAAGGGGCGGTTAAACGCTTCAAAGTAAAGAAAAACGGCACGCTCAAACGTGGTTCTGCATTCCGTAGTCATATTTTGACTAAACAAGATGCAGGAACTCGTCGCGGGCAAAAAACACCAAAAGTGGTTGCTGCTGTTGATGCTAAAAACATCAAAAAGATGATCGTAGGCTAAAACCTATTAACCCTCCAGCATAACGCTGGGCAAGTCCGCATAGCGGCACCCCGTCATTTATATTTGAAGTGAACCGGGTCAAGAAAGGAAAAAAATGCCAAGAGTAAAAACTGGTGTCGTAAGACGCAGACGTCATAAAAAAGTATTGAAACTCGCACGTGGTTTCTACAGTGCACGCCACAAACATTTCCGTAAAGCGAAAGAGCAACTCGAGCGCTCACTCGTATACGCGTTTCGTGATCGTAAACAGAAAAAACGTGAATTCCGTAAATTGTGGATTATCCGTATTAACGCGGCTTGTCGCCTAAACGGAATGAGCTATTCAGTATTCATGAACGGCCTTAAACGTGCCAACATCGAACTTGATCGCAAAATCCTTGCTGATATGGCAATGAACGACGCAGCGGCATTTACTGCCCTCAGCGCTCTTGCTAAAGCAGCATTATAATTCTTTTAAACGCTTCAGGAGCGAAGCCCCTAAAGCTACGCTCGCCGCTAAGGCACTGAAGCTTGCCTCTTTCGAGGCAGATTTTTCTTCTTTATTCTCTTTTACTTCAATCTTTAAAACAACATAACATTTGCTATTCCCGAAGGAATACTAATTTATTGCTCGATTTTATACCCTTTGTTTTCCAAACATTGTCGGCATTCCACGGTAATAGGAGCTTTTGACGCTTCGGTTGCGGCTTTTAGATCATAATAGCGGCACTCTTGAAAATCGGCTTTGATGAGATCTTCCGTTTTGCCTGCTGGGCAGATCATTCCATTGAAGGAGATTTGTTTTTCAGCGCATCCGCTGATAAGGAGTGTTAGGGCTGTCAGTGTAAGAAATAGAATTTTTTTCATGAGAGATGATCCTCTTTGAGTGAATTTTCGAATAGGTAACGATGATCGTCGGGAAGTGATTCATAGACCATTTTAGCCAAATCACGAATTTCCCACAGAGCTGCTTTATCGCTGCGAAGGGAAATAAAGTTCTGCAAGCTTCGGGCGTTAATCGACCACGTAAGTTCCGTTTTATAGCTCTCGGGAAGGCAGTATTTCGCACGATCGTTACTGATCCCTGCAACTAATACGGCGCGAAGGTTTTCAAGGGCTCTGATACTCATCTCATCCACCATCTCTACGCCGCTCATAACGAGATATTTTTCCGCACGCTCTTGATGATCGATACTAAAGGGTTCTTCGTCTTTGAGCTCTTTGAGGGTATAGCGGGTACTTTTGACGCTTAACGAGGCCATTCGGTGACGTGCGAGTTCTTGGAGCAATGCACGGCTGATCCCCTCTACGTAGAAGTTATAGACGATATGTTCCAGTGTAGAGGCGTGTTTGAATTTATTGCCGACACGATCAATAAGAGCACGGTCTGCTTCGCCGCCGTTATCGCTTTTGTCAAAGCTTTGCCAGCACGTACGGATGGCGTCGGAACAAACTACAAGTGGTGTATGGTGATGTAGGGTTACTTTCATGGCAGTATCTTTGGAAGTAATTTTGAGTGAGTATAACGAAGTAAGGTGTAAAAGACGCTAAAGCGTCTTTTACATCACAAAAACGTGAGGAACGATGAGTGGATATTTTTTCATTTTGCGGTAGATATGTTTACGCACGACTTGACGCAAGTCATTCTCTATCGCTTTCGGGTTCTCGATAAGCCCCGGTTTGAGGTTGATCAAGAAGTGCTCTAACACATCTTCCATCTCTTGGGCAAACGCTTTGTCGTGACGGTCGGCCACGAGTCCGAAGCTTGTTACGAGAGGTTTGGAGAGGAGGCGTGATTCTGCGGCGCTCACTTGAGCCACCAACATAACCATCCCCTCGGATGCCATTTTTTGGCGATCGATAACGATATCGTCTTCGATTTGGTGGTTGTTTTGGTTATCGATATACGTTTTACCTGTTTTAACCGTTTTAACTTTACGCATCATTTTGCTATTGACTTCGATAGAGTCACCATCGCTCATAAGGAGGATGTTACGCTCAGGAACCCCACACGTAATCGCGGTATCTTTGTGTTTCATGATGTGGTTGTATTCACCGTGAACCGGTAGGAAAAATTTAGGGTTAGTGAGGCGAAGCATTAACTTCTGCTCTTCCATACTCGCGTGTCCCGATACGTGAATATCACGGTCATTAGCAACGCGGGCGCCTGCACGTTGCAGATAGTTGAGCATCCCTGAAATAGAACCCTCATTCCCTGGAATCGCACGTGCGGAGAGGACGATCAAATCGGTCGGTTTGATTTTGATATGGCGATGTTCGCCGATAGCCATACGGAAAAGGGCTGAACTCGGCTCACCCTGACTTCCTGTGGTGACGATCAATACATCTTTATCGCTCATACGGTTTGCCTCTTCGGCATCGATGAAGATATTTTTCGGAAGTTTAATGTAATCGTATTGCATACACACTTCGAGGTTGCGCTCCATAGAACGTCCGATAACACACACTTTACGGTTGTATTTAACCCCTGCCAAAATAGCTTGATAGACACGATGGATGTTCGAGCTGAACGTCGACATAATGATACGACCTTCTGATTTTGAGAAGATACGATCAAACCCCGGAGCAACGGTAAGCTCACTCGGTGTCCACTCTTTATTGTAGGAGTTGGTGGAATCGGAAAGGAGACATAAAACCCCTTTTTCACCGTAATGGGCAAGGCGGTGCAAGTCGGCCGTGTACCCGTCCACAGGAGTATGGTCGATTTTGAAGTCACCCGTATGGATAATCGTACCCGCTTTAGTTGTGATCGCCAAAGAGGATGAGTCGATGATCGAGTGGGTCATATGCATCCATTCGATATCAAAATCGTTTCCGATACGGTAGACTTGACGTTTAACGATCGGATTGAAATAGCGGCGGAAATCACGCATGTGGTGCTCGTCGAATTTGTTACCGATCATGGCAAGCGGCAACGGTGTTCCGTAGATAGGAAATTGCATCTCTTTGAAAAGATACGGTACGCCGCCGATGTGGTCTTCATGGGCGTGAGTGATAATAACAGCTACGATCTTTTTACGAATTTCGCGCAAGTAGGTGAAATCGGGAACGAGGATATCGACACCGTGCATCTCTTCATCCGGAAAACTCATCCCGATATCGATGATAATCGCTTCATTTTCGGTTTCAATAACGGTGATATTTCCACCGATCTCTCCAAGACCTCCTAAGGGAGTAATACGGACTTTCTCATTATTCTCGAGATTAAGTTTAAAGTGTGGGTTAAGACGATTTTTATGGGCATCTTGATTTTTGAGGACAAAGTCACGCAAATTGTTATCAATCGGTGTACTTGGGCTTCCACGGCGACCGCCGCGACCGCGATCGCGACCGCCGCGATTCGGTTCAGCATCAACTGCCGTATTTTCTGCCCCTTCAGGACGATCGGTACGCNNACGCGGAGGTCTGTTATCGGTGCGTGGCGGACGGTTGTCTTGACGCGGAGGGCGATTATCCTCACGTGGCTCTGCATTTGGACGCTCAGCTGTTGCCGCGTCTGTACCTACTGGAGCATTTGTATTTCGATTGCGGAAAGGTCGGCGGTTGTTACGACGTTGACGATTTTCCCCTTGTGGTTGTGCTGGTGATTCTGTTTGTTCATCGGACATAATATTTCCTTTATGACGCTCAAAAAAGCGTACTATATTTTGGTATGTTTGGATGCTCTAAAATACCCGAAAAAGTTATTTTATAAGGGTGTAGAGCCGGTGAAAGTCAGAGGTGTCAAGCTGATGAGGTCGGATGGAGCGTTCCATTTCAAGCGTTTCAAATGCTTGAGCTAAAAGAGCCCCATCATAGCGTGAGGAGAGATTTTTGTGGAGGGTCTTACGGGGCTGTGTAAAGGCCGCTCGTAAAAATTCTTCAAACCCTTCATCATTACGATTCGACCGTTTAGAAATGAGCAGTACGGCAGAATCGACTTTGGGAGCAGGCTCGAATGCAGTTGGGGGGACGTGAATCACGATCTCCGCCTCAGCCACACTCTGCGTAATGACGCTGAGCGCTCCAAAAGCTCTCTCTCCAGGTGAGGCAGAAAATTTCTCTGCTACTTCACGCTGTATCATGACAAGCAAGTTTCGGCACGCCGGATCGGCGAGGGCTTTGAGGATGATATTCGTCGCGATGTAATAGGGCAAATTCGCCACTAAATCGTACGGTTCATCCAAAAGCTCACTCTTCCAATGCTCTAATACATCTCCGCAACGGAGCTCAAGAGCTTTGGTATTGATTGCATCGGCAAATTGGTGCTTCAAATGCTTGCACAAGTCGGTATCGACCTCAAAAGCGGTAACACTTTTGACATCAACTAAATACTTAGTTAAATCACCTAATCCAGGCCCGATTTCAGCGATACGATGAGGGGTATCGGGCATCGATTGGATGATTTGAGCTAAAACAGCTTCATCTTTTAGAAAATTTTGGCCAAATTTCTTCTTGGCAATTTTGGCACGATCTTGTTGCATTACAACTATTGTACCCAATAAAGAGTAAATCACCTATTAAAAAATAAATTGCCCCCCTTTATCGTTACTTTTGGTAATCGAAGTTATACTTACATAACGATAGTATTCAAGGTAAATAATGGATAATTTTTTTGCAAAACGGATCATTCCTTGTTTGGATGTGAAAGACGGCCGTGTCGTAAAGGGTGTTAATTTCGTCGGGCTCAAAGATGCCGGAGACCCTGTCGAAGTGGCAAAACGGTACAACGAAGAGGGGGCGGATGAACTGACATTTCTCGATATTACCGCATCCCATGAAGAGCGTGACACGATCGTTCATATCGTCGAACAGGTGGCGAAAGAGGTTTTTATCCCTCTAACGGTAGGGGGCGGAATACGAGTCCTTGATGATATCTACCGCCTCCTTGCCGTCGGGTGTGACAAAGTGAGTATCAATTCTGCGGCGATCAAACGTCCCGAATTCATCAATGAGGGGGCAAAACGGTTCGGCTCTCAGTGTATCGTTGTTGCCATCGATGTGAAGCGTACGGGTGATCAATACAACGTCTATCTCAACGGCGGTCGAGTCGATACGGGGATTAATGCTTACGAGTGGGCAAAAGAGGTGGTCGATCGCGGAGCGGGAGAAATTCTCCTCACCTCGATGGATGCTGATGGAACCAAAGCGGGATTTGATCTCTCGATCACCGAGCAAATCAGCCGGGCGGTGAATGTTCCCGTTATCGCCAGCGGCGGTGCGGGGACGATGGAGCATATCAAAGAGGCTTTCGAGCACGGTGCCGATGCGGCACTGGCGGCGAGCATTTTTCACTACAAAGAGATCGACATTATGGATCTCAAACGCTATCTATCCGCGAATGGGATTCCGGTACGGTTATGATTTTATGTGCCGGCAATAACGAAACGTTTGATTTCGCGACTCCGATAGGGGTGGGGCTGATCGACAGTGCGATCAATCTGACCCGCCATTGTTTGGTTCACAAGCCCGAATTTCTCCTCTTCGTCGGGAGTGCGGGAAGTTACGGTGAACATAAAATTAACGATATCATCGAGTCTAAAACCGCCGCTAACATCGAGTTAGGATTTTTGGATAAAAGTGCCTATACGCCGATTGACAACGTCGTCTCCGCACAAACGGAAAATGTCAAAGATGTTATCGTTAACTCCTCGAACTACATCACGACGAGTGAGCGGGCAATGGAGCAAATGAGAGTTTTGGGGATGGGGATTGAAAATATGGAATTTTTCACGGTAATGCGAGTGGCGCAGGTTTTCGGCATCCCTGCGGGAGGCGTGTTTTGCATCACCAATTACTGCGATACGAATGCCCACCGAGATTTTATCGCTAATCACGGATTCGCCAAAGTGCTGTTGCGTGAACATTTGAAAGCAAAAGGGTTAATCCATGGCTAAAAAAACTATTTTGGATTACACCAAAGCGGAACTCGCTTCCATGGTGAAACCCTCGTTTCGTGCTAAGCAGATTTGGGGATGGATTTATCACCAGTACGCGACGAGTTTTGAAACAATGGCGAATCTCCCTAAAGCGATGCGCGAAGAATTAGATCAAACCTATGAAATTATGCCCCTGAAAATCGCTCGAAAAGAGTGTTCCACCGATGGAACGATCAAATATCTCTTCGAACTGAGTGATGGCAAAACGGTTGAAACCGTGTGGCTCAAGATGAAAGATGAATCGATAGATGATGAGGGGAATATCGAGCATGAAGCCCGTTTTACCGTTTGTGTCTCAACGCAGGTGGGGTGTAAAGTCGGGTGCTCGTTTTGTCTCACCGCCAAAGGGGGATTTACCCGTGATTTGAGTGCAGGGGAGATTGTGGCACAGGTGTTAGCGGTGAAGATGGATAACGGCCTCGCCGCGCATCGCCGTCTTAATATCGTCTATATGGGGATGGGGGAGCCGCTTGACAATCTTGAGAATCTCGCGAAAGCAATTACGATTCTTAAAGATGAAGAGGGGCTTTCCATTTCAGGAAAACGGCAAACGGTTTCGACGAGCGGTTTGAGTAGTAAAATAGATAAACTGGGTCAGATGGATTTGGGGGTTCATATCGCGATCTCGCTCCATGCGGTCGATGATGAACTACGATCTGAACTCATTCCTATGAATAAAGCCTATAACATCGCTTCGATTATTGATGCGGTAAAGCGGTTCCCGATCGATACCCGTAAACGGGTAATGTTTGAATATCTCGTGATCAAAGGGAAAAACGATGATCTCACTTCAGCGAAAAAATTGGTCAAACTTCTTCACGGGATCAAGGCAAAAGTGAATTTGATCTTTTTTAACCCGTATGAGGGGTCTGACTATCAGCGTCCGACCCGTGCGGATATGGTGGCATTTCAGGAGTATCTGATCAAACACGGAGTATTGTGTACCATCCGTGATTCTAAAGGGTTAGATATCAGTGCGGCGTGCGGTCAATTAAAAGAAAAAGATTTAAAGGAAACAGCACAATGAGCGCAATGGATTGGTTTCAAGTCGGGTTTTTAGTGATCGTGGTCGGTGTCGGTTTGGGCGGCTTTATCTGGGCCGCCCTCAAAAAAGAGTAGGAGTATTCTCGCCGATAGGCGAAGCTTCAGTGCCATAGCGGCCAGCGTAGAGGGAGGGGCTTTGCTCCTGCCTCGTTCAAATCAAAATGTATATTTAAGCATTGCCTGGAACACATCGTTATCGGTATGATAAGTGTTTTCATGGTAGTAGTGCCACTCTGTCCCTACTTCTAATTTCCCCTCTTTAATTCCCGCAATTCGCGAAAGGTCAAAGAGAAGTTGGTTTTGAGTTAATAAATCTTTCGTTGTCCAGTCGGTAAACCCTTCGAAATGCCATTGGTTACCCAGAGGTACGATGTAGTTGAGTGAGAGTTGATAGGTATGATCGCCGACGTTTTGATGTTTTCGATAGATATTAAGTCCAAAAACACTAAACCCCGGTATATTCAAATCAGCCCCTGCGCCATAGAGCCATGCATGATAGGTATCGGATCGGTTGTATTGAAATGAGAGGTAACTCTCTTTAAGTATTCCGCACGAAGTAGAAAAGCCGCTGATTTTATCTAAGCTCAGGCGGGGAGAAATTTCACCGTAGAGGTCATTTTTTTTATCGGTGAATTGCAGCCCCTCATGGGTGTAGGCGTAATCGGCAAACATAAAAAGATCACCGTACTCCCAAGTCCGATAATGCTCTGCGGTTAGGGTATGTTTGGCACCGCTTTGGGTATCCATAAATGTCTCCCCTTCAAAATCTCCGTAGAGATATTGGACATTGGTTGTTGAAAAAGCGGATAATGTAGCTGCTAAGAGGGTACTAATAAACAGAAATCGAGGCATAGGTTTCCTTAGGTGTTTCAAATAAAGCATTTATTTTTGCGATAAGATCGAGCGGATCGCTCTGGACTCCGTGTACCATCATCCCAAAATGCAAATGGGGGCCGGTGATACGGCCTGTCGCACCGCTGAGGGCAATACTATCCCCTTGTTTGACATAATCACCGACTTTTGCGTCAAATCGGCTGAGGTGAAAGTAACAACTGTACATTCCCTCACCGTGATCGATGATGATCGTCCCTCCCGCATAATAGCGATCTTCGGCTAGAACGACGATACCGTCATTCGCAGCTTGAATGGAGATTGGGGTGCGAGCTCTAAAATCGACTCCGCCGTGATAACTTTTCAAGCTTCCGTTGTAGGTACGTGCCGAACCGTATTCACTGGTGATAAATGTATCCAGCGGTTGAATAAACGGTTTGTTCCAGTAGCGTATGGGGGTAAAATGGGTATAGATTTTTTCGGCATTTGCCCGCTCGCGTTCTATCCTCTCAAGGGCTTCGGGAGGAGGAGTAATTTTAGAGGGGTCAACGCTCAGTGTTTCGGTGGGGTACGATGCACTTTGAATAGTGATAGGAAAGGAGAGTGTTTTTCCCGGCGCACTCCATGTCAGGTTGCTCTCCCCCATTGGGGAATAATAGTCGATAGGGAGAATCGCGAACCCTTGCTGAGGATTGGCGGGGTGAGAGAGAACACTGATATTGCTCTCTTTGGTCACGATGACTCCTGAGGGTGAGGGGAGAGTAATAATGAGACTTTTACCGTTGTATCCCTCCGCACCCCAGAGCATTAAAAATCCAAACCACAAACCAATCAGTAGACGCATACGGCTCCCTCTTCCCTTACTGTAAGTACCATTGTAACATTAAGGGGTTTGAAACTTGTTTTAGCGGTTTTCTTATCCATTATGTGTTACTATAAAAACTTAAGATCGAGAGCGAAAAGTATTAAAGAAAGATAAAAATGGGAAGCAGTTATATCGGTCGTCAACCTATTGTCAATGAACGGGGAGCCCTTTTTGCGTATGACCTTTTTTCCTCTGCACAAAAGGATGGAGAGCATGCAACGGCTACCCTCATCAACGATCTGCAAAGTGCTTTCGGAATCGATCAGATTCTCGGGAAACGGGTCGGATTTATCCGTATTGATGATGCGTTTATTTTTCATGATCTACTCGGGTTATTTCCGAAAGAGAGAGTCATTTACGCATTGCTCGAAGAGAATGTAGTTGATAATGCGCTGTGTGAACATTTAAAAAAACTCAAAGTGCAAGGGTACCGCTTCGCCCTTAACGATTTTGCCTATACCCCTGAAAATATAGAAAAATTTTCCCCTATTTTCCCCTATTTAGAGTTTGTTAAAGTAGATATAACCCGAAGCAGACGGATTAAACAGGAAGATGTTGAGGAACTTAAAAAACAAGGGTTGATTGTCATCGGGGCAAAAATAGAATCTCATGATATTCATGCCGAGTGTGTTGCAAAAGGGTTCACCTATTTTCAAGGGTATTTTATCTCCAAGCCGAAAATTCTTGAAAATCCCTCGTTTTCCATTGATCAAGAGGCTGTGATTCAGCTGTGGAATATGCTTCAATGCGAGGCAGATATCGATCAATTGGTAAAAGCGTTTGAGTTAAATCATATGGTGAGTTTAAAATTGATCCGTTTTATCAATTCCGCCGTTTTTTCGCTCCCTAATCCGGTCTCTTCTGTTCGCCACGTTTTAACGCTGGTGGGGCGAGAACCTCTTGCTCATTGGATTATGCTTTTGATGTTTTCGGAATCTCAAGGCTCGAATCAAAATACAATTCCCTTAATGCTGATGGTTGTGAATCGAACGGAATTAATGACACAGCTGTTAGAACTCATTAATCCGAACGCGACAAAATCCCAAAAGGCAACGGCTTATTTTGTGGGGATGCTATCGTTGATTCATCTCCTATTTCACATTCCGCATCGGGAAGTACTAAAACGGCTGAATGTTGCACCTGAAATCGAGCGGGCACTCTTCGAGGGAGACGGGTTTTACGGGGAGTTACTAGGGATGGTACGTGCTATTGAGATGCTTGATACGGAAAGTATCGAGAGATTTTTACAGAAGCACTCTTTGAAACATGAGGTATTAGAGCCGTTAATCGCATCCGCTATGGAAAAAGTGAATCAGTTTGATGAAGCGATGGGGTAAAAGAGAAGTTTTTGGAATAGGTAATGCTTAGTTTAACACACATCAAAATTGCTAAGAATAAAGGAAAAAGATGGTTATACTCAGTAGTGCACAGCAATCCCCTTCTCCAATGGAATCAAATCAAATAGCAGAATCAACTCTTCGACATAATCGTTCTCTCAGTGATGCTATTTTAGAATTTACGGCAGAAGAAGTTCAAAAAAACAATACAAAATTTCAAGAAAACATTGCAGTAATCTCAGCGCAAACGAGCGGAAAAGGGTTGACTCTGGATATTAGAGGATAATTTTAAAATTTGTTCTAGTAGTTTTTTAAATTAAATTATGTGTATAAATGCTTTTAAACTTTGGTTAAAGTGAATCCAGATAGAATTAATATAAGAAATATTTTAATATTTCAAATTAGATTTTAAGGGTCACTATGCGAAGCTTAATTTTATCGTCTTTGGCAATTTCCAGTTTGTTTTTATTTTCAGGATGTGCCAACAAAGTTCCCAATTACTCGAATTCTCCTCAAAATATACGTGCAGTTAAAAATTTGCAAAAAGAAGAAAAAACTGCAGTAACCATTGCTTCTTTTAAAGCTAAGAATGAGGGCGAATCGAAAGTAATGTGCCGATTGGCAACTCCAGTAGGCACCCCTGATGGTATGACTTTCGCTAAGTATGTTGAAGATGCTTTGGCTGTTGAACTAGAAATGGGAGATATGATTGATCCTAAATCAAAAACCATTATTTCGGGTAGTCTCGAAAATGTTTATGGGAGCACTGTTTTAGGAAATGCGTATTGGGAACATACATTAAAATTGACTTCAACAAACGGACAGAGTATGGAAATTATGTCACGGTATGATTATGAGTCAAGTTTTTCGGCATATTCTGCTTGCAGTGAAATGCAACGCTCATATTTACCGGCTGTTCAGCTATTGGTGAATAAAATCATTACCGATCCTCGTTTTAAAGACCTAGTTAAAAATTAAAATCTATGCTCCTTTTGGAGCATAATGATAAATGCAAGTGCTTTTCTACTGATGAAAAAATAAGAAATACATACTTAAAATTGTTATGAATAGGAGTGATATAATAATTTTACAATGATTGCATGACTTTTTTTGAAGAAGAGAGAGATACCGAAGCCCATATAATAGGGGTTTTTCGATGGTGCGGATGAAAGGACTCTTCACCAACAAGCAAAAACCTTCATAAGTACCTATTTAGGGGCTTTAAAATAAAACTGGTGCATAAAAAGTATCAGAATGAATCACTTCTGTATCAAAATACTACTCTTATATCTATAAAGTCTTATTAAATTTCATATCCCAACTTTTTTCTAGACTTATTTTATAAAAAGTGTCAGAGATCAGCAAAAATTAATAAGAATAATCTAATAATACAAGCAGTTTATCAATGTTATTTTATGAAAAGCCAAACTCATTGTGAAATGGGGTCGGAAAGTCATGGGTCTTTTGTTATTAAGATCGCCAGATTGCCAATACTTCTTCGTGCGTAATCAGTAACTTTCCTTTATCTCTTGTCTTTTTAGAAAATCACTTTGAATTTAGTAAATCTGGTGGGAACTAAATGAAAAAAATGTATCAAATTATTGGCGTTGTTGGATTGTCTGCAATCCTTTTACAAGGATGTGGGTCTATTACAATGGAAGCAAATTCAAAAATGACCAATAGTATATTTTTTAAAAATATACAGCCTAAGAAAACAGCGTTTATTGTTGCTAAAAATAGCAGTCCAGTTGATAGTGAACTTGGAAATCAAGTGAAGCAAAAATTGCAAAATCGTGGCTATATGTTAATGGATAATCCTGATACTGCTCAGTACATAGTTCAGGTTAATGCTCTAAATATGAACGAAGAACATGAACAAAAAGCTTTGAAAACTGCAACAGCGGCAGGTGCAACAACAGCGATTGTTAGCTATGCCGTTAATCACTCAGGCAAAGATGCTTTGGGGAGCGGTTTGGCTGTTGGTGCTGTTGCAGGATTATTCGCATACGCAACGGCAGATGGTCATGTCAGAATGCAAGCAGATGTTTTAATTACAGAGAAATTGGCAGATAATAAAACAATTGAACATAGTACACGGGTATTTGCCGAAGCTACTCAGATGCGTTTGACAGTTGCCGAAGCTCAACCCATTTTAGAAGATAAAATCAGCACTCAGATTGCTGGGATATTTAATTAAGGATAAAAGATGGTAAAAAAAATAATTTCGAATGGTTTATTGGCTAGCGGATTACTTCTGTTTGCTGGGTGTAGTTATAGTGGATCTGCTTATAACCCAATAGTGAAGCCAAGCTCAGTGATTTTAGCAGGACACGCTCCAGGTGCTCCTAGCCTTTCAAGAGCTTCTGATGCAACTCAAACGGCATGGTTTTCATTGCAACAAGCTGCAATGTATACATTAAAATCAGGTAACAAATACTTTGCAATAGATAAACCAAAATTGATTTCAAATACAGATGGATCGACTATGAATACACCTGAGGAATTTGCTGTTAAGTGTACCAGTTCGGGTGCGGCATCTGCGGGATCTGCATTTGATGCATTTGGGATTGGTGAATATGGATGCAGAATTGCTTCTGGTCCGCATATCAAGGCAGGATTCATTGAAATTGTGACTTATAAAGAGAAACCGAAAACTATTCTGGTTTATGATGCAGATGAAGTTATAGCTTATTTGAAATCTCATGAGTTATTTGTTGAAGAGGATGAATACATCGCAAAAGGTGAGTTGAATAGTAAAAGTTCTGCGATGTACCAATCATATACAAACTGGTATCGCGGAAAACGGGATAAATAAAAAGGAATGGCTAAAATTTAAAAAGAGCACATTCTAGTTAATCGTTTTGAGATGGAAATTTAACTATAAAAGGAAAAAAAATGAAAAATGAAATTGTCGCATCTATTACATTATTGGGTGCATTAGTAATGTTGGACGGATGTGCTACCGGACGAGTTTTTTATACCGATCCTGAACCTTTTAAGCAAACAACTATTCAAAATTATAGTGATCTTTCGCAAGAAAAGAGAAATTTATTGATGCAAAATGTTTTGTTGAAAAATAATCAAGGATATGATATTTCAGGTACATGCATAAACATGAATATAAAATATACTCCTGATGCAAGTGTACGCAACGATTTACAAAAGGGTATTTTTGAGAACGATAAAACGTATTTAAAAGGATTTTATACAAAATATTCAAATTGTTTTATAGTAAATGAAAGCAGTATTGAGCGTGTTGATAAATCTGTTTGTATTGGCAAAGATGGGAAGCAGGATAAATGTTATCACGGAATGGATATGAAGGGTCGAGCTTATTCTACTTATATAAATGAACTTCAAACCAAAATAGTAAATTTATATAATCAAGAAGTTGCTTCATATAGAAAGGAGAAAAAATGATTAACAAAAAACGACTAGGTTTTGTTCTATTAGGCGTGGCTCTATCATTCACAGGTTGCTCACAAAAAATGGTTTCCATAGAAGAAACATCAGCGTGGAAAGAAGAACACCCGAATGCTTCTATAGAAGGTTATTATGATGCTGTTATGCCAAAATTGCGAGAAACTTGTTCTGCTGGATACGGTAAACAATGCAGCAATTTTTACGTCAACGAACCTCGTGAAAAATGTCAAAGAAATATATTTACAGGTAATGTATTCTGTACCTATGAAGGACATTCAGGCTATACTTCAAGTATTTACTGGGTTAGTCAAAGACAGTGGATTTCTGAACCAGTCAGATATGATTATACAATGTATGCAAATAAGTCGGTTAGTTTATCAAGCGTAAGATAGTTAAGCTCAGTAAATTTAAAATTAGCTGCTATCTTTGGGCTTCAAATAAACTAATTTAAAGTTGGAAAAATAATTCCTGCAATATCCATCTTTTGGATCGCTTCGAGTAAAACCTTTTGGTTTTGAACGATATATCGTTTTTGATTTTCTGACTTACCCTCGTGCCGCATTAAAAAGTTTAATTGCGAGTCCAAAACTCTCCCACTCATTTTTGAAGCAAATGTATGCCGGAACGAATGAAAATCTTTTAAAAGTTTTTCATTTTGTAGAGTTGTTAGATCAATCCATTCTGCTTTGAACTTTTTGTTATTGAACTTTTTTGAAAATGCCTGTCCGTAACCTTTGTCGTTAGTGAAAAAAAGTTGTGGTAAAATTCGTTCTTCCCCGCGTTTTTGAAGCTCTTTTGTATAGTCTAAAAATCCAAGTTCTATCAACTTTGGATGAATCGGCACAATACGTCGAGAAGTTTTATTTTTGATTTGTTGATCGGAATGTTGTGTATAGATTCGAAAACATATTACGCTATCACGGTCGATAATATCGTCGAGATAAAGCTGTGCTGCTTTATTAACCCGCAATCCATGTAAGCCCTATCAAAAGTGAAGTTTTTGGTAGTGTTTGGGATTTTTCGTCTGAAGTGATAATAAGAATCTTGTAGAAAGAGGTATTTCATGACATTTTCTCGCTAGAAAAGTATCAGAAAGTAAGTTGAAAAGTATCAGAAATTTTGAATTAAGCAGTTTTGAAGTCTACCGATGCCCTTATAAATAGGGGGTTATCGATTGTTGGTGGTGCGGATGAAAGGACTTGAAC
>DLUI01000071.1 GCA_002742695.1 Sulfuricurvum kujiense
CTGTCAATAAGATTATTGGCATAGGTATATTGTAATCCTGTGCTGTATTGCTTATCATCATAGGGGACGACAATAATTCCAACCATATCAACATTGGTTGTTTGGGCATCTTGTCCACTGTAGGGTGCTGCACTGAATCGAGGTTCGGCATTGCTCATACCGCGTCCGGCACAGAGTTTAAAATACGATCCGTCTAATCCGATCAACTCTTCGGTACCGAATTTGGCACTGGCACCGTCAAATTCGACATTGACTGTGTGGGCAAGGGGTGAGGAGGATTCAACGTCGTCACGAAAATTGACAAGATGCCCTTCGGTCGAGGGGCGACGTCCGATACTGATAGTCCATGGAATATCTGTCCCGAAGAACTCATCATCATTATAGAAAAAGTAGGCTGATCGGACACGTAATTCATCATTGTAGGCAGATTCGTTACTAACCCAGTCAAACCCTTCGAATCCGGTATTTGCAGTTGACGTCATTGAGCGTTCGCCGAAAATTTTATTGTAAGCCAACTGTCCTACAAAACTGAGTTCTTTGGTTGCCGCATAGCTCATATTGAGCCACAAACGGTTGCTGAAGAGGGCATCATTTTTCTGCTTGCTCCCATCTGCCATTTTATAATGAATGTTGTCCAAACTGGTACGGAAGTCAACACCGAATTTCAAATTGTTGCCATTCGTTTTTTTGTTCAAATCATCAATTTGATCTTGCATCTCTTCAAGGGTTTCGTTGACTTTTCCGGCACTTGCAACTTCCGTTTTTGAAGCCGTAGCTGCCGGAGTTGAGAGCTGTGTGCTGAGGCGGCTGTTATCAGCTTTGAGTGCGTTCAACTCGGCTTTGAGTGCCGCCATTTCTTTTTCCATTTTTTCGAATCTCTGCATTAACGTGTCATCGGCATACGCGCTTGTTGTCAGCAACGCAGCCGTGATGACTGAACCTAAAATCCGTTGTCTCATCGTTTCTCCTTATGTAATGCCCTTGCATTAGCGTGCAATGATATTAACAAAAATTATATAAAAGTAATTTGAATAAGTGAAAAACAGTGTGATAAAAACGTGACAAAACTCTAATATTAAACACAGCTAAATTTAAGAGCCAATTCAGTATAATCCGCCCGATTTTCTCTCCTCATTTATGACGTAAGAAAAAAATCGCAAGCGAATCGTGCTGTTCTCGTGCATCCGATGTCTCATCGGCTCTGTTTGCGCTCGCCCAAGTAAACGAATGAACAAAAAAATACATTAACACAGGAGCCACTTATGGTAACTATGAAAGACCTTTTGGAATGTGGTGTACACTTTGGTCACCAAACACGTCGTTGGAATCCGAAAATGAAAAAATACATTTTCGGTGTTCGTAAAAACATTTACATCATCGATCTTCAAAAAACATTGCGTTATTTCCGCAATGCGTATCAACAAGTTGTTGATGCTGCGGCTGAGGGTAAAACAGTTCTTTTCGTAGGAACAAAAAAACAAGCTCGCGTTGCGATCCGTGATGCAGCTGAAAAATGCGGTATGCCATATGTTGATAACCGCTGGTTGGGTGGAATGTTGACAAACTTCCCGACTATCCAAAAATCAATCCGCAAACTTGATATCATCGAAGAGATGCAAGCAAACGGACAAATCAACCTTTTGACTAAAAAAGAAGCGTTGATGATGAATCGTCAAAAAGAAAAATTGATCGCATACCTCGGCGGTATCCGTCATATGAAAACATTGCCTGATTTGATGTTCGTTATCGATGCAGTAAAAGAACACATCGCGGTTCAAGAAGCGCGTAACCTTGGAATCAAAGTTGTTGCTCCATTGGATACAAACTGTGATCCGGACGTTATCGACATTCCAATCCCTGGAAATGACGATGCGATCCGTTCTATCCAACTTTTCTGTAAAGAAATGGCAGAAGCGATCAACGAAGGTAAAGCACTTGCAAACGGCGGAAACGACGAAGCGGTAGCAGACGAAGAAGTTGCAGCAGAAGTTGCAGTTGAAGCGGCTGTCGAAGAAGTAGCAGTAGTAGCAGAGGAAGCATAATCATGGCAGAAGTTACAGCAGCGATGGTCAAAGACCTCCGCGCGGCGACTGATGCGCCGATGATGGATTGTAAAAAAGCCCTCACTGAATGTGATGGTGACATGGAAAAAGCAAAAGAATTTTTGCGTGACCGTGGTATGGCTCAAACCGCTAAAAAAGCGGATCGCGTAGCGGCTGAGGGTCTTTTGGGTCTTAAAGTTTCCGATACGTTTGCATCAGCGTCTTTGGTAGAAGTTAACTCTGAAACCGATTTCGTTGCTAAAAACGACGGTTTCATCAACCTCGTCGGAAACACAGCGGCACACGTATTTACGACAGGTGTTAGCAGTGTTGAAGAGTTGAACGAAACAGCATACGAAACGGCTACTTTTACTGAGTACTTTACCTCTCAAGTAGCACGTATCGGTGAAAAAATCGTAGTACGTCGTTTTGCAACTCTCAATGCAGGTGCAAACGGATGTGTTAACGGTTACGTTCACTCAAACGGCCGTGTCGGTGTTCTTGTAGCGGCTGCGTGTAGCGATGCAAAAGTAGCCGAAGCACTTGCTCCGATGTTGAAAAACGTTGCGATGCACGCTGCGGCAATGAAACCGACGACATTGACCTCTAAAGATTTCGATCCTGCATTCGTAGAAGCGGAAACTATCGGTCGTATCGAAGCGATCAAAACTGAGAACGAAGAGTTAGCGCGTTTGAAAAAACCTCTCAAAAACGTTCCTCAGTACATCTCAGCATCACAATTGACTCCTGAAGTTATGGCTGCAGCTGAAGAAGCGATCAAAGCGAAATTGCTCGCAGACGGTAAACCGGAAAAAATCTGGGCAAACATTATCCCAGGATCATTGGCTCGCTTCGTAGCGGACAATACGACTTTGGATAAAGAGCTTGCACTGCTAGATCAAAACTACGTTATGGATGATTCTATGACCGTAGCGGAAGCGATTACGAAAGAGGCTGCTAAACATGGCGGTACTGCTGAAATCGTCGAGTTCGTTAAATACGAAGTCGGAGAAGGTTTAGAGAAAAAAGTTGACAACTTCGCAGAAGAAGTTGCTGCTCAAATGGCGTAAGCCAAACCGCTCTCACATTTATTTCCCCTTCGGGGGAATCTTCACATTTTTACTCCCCTTAAACATTTTTTCCCTATAATCTCTTTATGACATTACTAAACGCAACCTCTTTATCCCATGCTTTCGAGTATCCCCTTTTTGAGGATATTTCTCTTACACTGAACGCAGGAGAATCGATCGCTATTGTCGGTGTGAGCGGCAGCGGAAAATCGACCTTGCTTCATATTCTCTCCTCATTACTTCGTCCCGATTCGGGGAGAGTGGAACTTTTCGGAAATGATATTTATACGTTGAGTGATTCGGCATTGGTACAGCTTAGACGCTCAGATCTCGGACTCATTTATCAGAGCCATTACCTTTTTAAAGGGTTTAGCGCACATGAAAATCTCGAAGTTGCCGCTATTTTGGCACACCAGAAGATAGATGAACATTTATTAGAGCGTCTTGGTATTGATAAAGTTATTTTTCAAAAAGTGACGGAACTCTCCGGTGGCCAGCAGCAGCGTGTCTCGATCGCCCGTATCCTATCCAAAAAACCGCGTTTGATTTTTGCGGATGAACCTACCGGAAATCTTGACCGTGCAACGGCATCAGAAGTGATGGATATTTTTGAAGAGTATTTGATTCAAAACAGTGCTGGGATGGTTCTGGTAACACACGATGAATCGTTGGCCGCACGATGTAATCACATTTATCGTATGCAAGATCGTACGCTAAAAGAAGCCTAAAAATGGAATGGGCAGAGATATTCAGCGAAGGGAGAACCATCGCTTTTATTCTCCTTTTTACCCGATTTACTTCTCTCTTTATGGCTGTCCCCATATTTTCCCATATGAATATTCCGATATCGGTCAAAGGGGCTATGGCCTTTTTTTTCACGGTCTTTTTTTTCGGAGCCGTTCCGCCGCTTAATATTCCGACCGACGCACTCAGTTTGACGGTCGCTATATTAGGTGAAATGCTTTTTGGATTGGCTGTAGGGGTAGTTTTACAGTTGGCATACCATGTTATTACCTTTGCGGGTGGGCAAATATCATTTATGATGGGTTTTTCACTTGCTTCTGCAATCGATCCCCAATCGGGTGTATCGATGCCGATTATAAGTCAGTTTTTGGCGTTGATGGCATTAATGGTACTATTGGTATTTGATTTGCACCATTGGATCCTTTTATACGCCTCTGCTTCGATCTCTGCCGTTCCTCTGGGTGGATTTATGATGACCCCTTCTTTGTTTCAATACATTATGCACGCGATGACAAACATGTTTGTGGTCGGATTTATGATTGCCTTTCCGATTACGGCACTCTCAATGTTGGCGGATCTTATTTTTGGAATGCTGATGAAAACAATGCCTCAATTTAACCTTCTTGTCATTGGGATGCCGATTAAAATCGCCGTGTCGTTTGTCGTCCTTATGGTGACGCTGGGGGCAACCCTTTTGATCGTTACCTCCCAAACCCAAGATGCCTACAATTTTCTTGAAAAACTATTCTAAATAGCTTTTTGAGTGTTTTAAAAGTGGTGTAAGGGAGTGACGGATAGCTTTGATTTTATTTTTATCGTCACTGCATTTGATGGAAGAGTGGTTAGAACTGAGAATCTCATCATCAAGTATTTCAGCCGTCGTACAAACCAAAGCATCATCGATAAGGATGATGCTTTCAGCCAGTGAGGCGGGTGAAATGAAAAGATGGATCCCCTGATATTGTACCAGCAAGAGAGGGTCGCCTTGAGGGGCTTGAACGATGAGTTTTACATTGCTCCCTCGTTTAGTCGATGATAAAATCTCTTTGGTTACTTTAGCATGATGATACGTCGGGGTGATAATGAGGATATCGGAACTATTTTTTAATGAGCGATTGAGGAGATGAATAAAACGGCTGTGATGAGCTGGGAAATTATATATAGTTTCCTGCGGATAAACGGTGCTAAATGTAAAAAGAAGGAGAAGAAGTTTTATCATTTAATTTTTTTTTAGTTACAATGATACCATTTAGCTTTTGATAGAACAAGAACATACTATAAGAAGGGTAGCAAAGATTATGAAAATTTTGCTTTTTAACGATAATCCGGTAGTTCGAAAACTGGTAGCGCTCAGTGCACAAAAAACGAAAGACGATTTGAGTGTTATTTGGTCAGTTGATGAGATCGAAGCGACCGAATATGATTTGCTCATCGTTGATGACGCATTGTACAGTGATGAGATGTTTGAATCTCTCAATGAGAAAATTATTGTTAAAAGTACATTATTTATGGCGACGCGAGGTCAAGCGGTACCTTCGGGATTTGACAACGTTATCAATAAACCGTTTTTGCCTACTGATTTGGTAGATATGTTTGTTCAAATTGAAAAGAAAGTAAGCGCAACATCTGAAGCAAAGGGCGATGCCAAAGAAGAGAGTACCCCCTCTGAAGCCATGTATGCTATTAATTTGGAAGATACCCTTCCGGATTTGGAAGGGCATGAGGAGGAGTTGATGGAGGCTGAGCACTTGAATGATAGTGAAGAGGAATTTGATTTCAGCAGCTTAGAAGATTTTGATGAAAAACTTCCTGAAACGGCTATTTTGGATCAAGAAGAGGTTCAAGAGGTTCAGGGGCTTTTGGAAGAGACAGAAGAGGATGATTTTGCCCAAGAGCTCAATGACATGAACCTTTCTTCAGAAGAGAGTGCTCTCCCCTCAGTGACAGAAGATGATTTTTCATTTGATGATGATCTATTGCCTCACGAGGATACGCTATCGCATAAAGAACTGCTGGATGAAGATGACTTTGATGATATTGAGTTCTCTACCTCGTTAGAAGAAAGCGCCGGAGCCGATGAAGATGAAGAATTATTATCACTAAGCGAAGCGAACCCTTCGGAGGGTGAGAATGGTTTGGATGAGATGGATATCTCTTCACTAATGGAGGAAGATGAGTTACTTCCAATGAATGAAGAGACTCTTTCAGACGATGAAAGTACCTTGGATGAGATGGATATTTCCACACTTATGGATGATGATGAGTTGGGTGATTTAGAGTCTAAAATAGAAGATGCTGTGAGCACACTGGACGAGGGTGAGTTGGAACGAGAATTGGAATCAGATGATTTTGGACTCGATTTTGATGATGCTGCCTTGGATGAACTTACCGTAAATCAAGAAGAGAGTGCAGAACTCGAGAGGGATGATTCGGAAGATTTCGACGAGTTGGATATGTTGGATGAGCGCGAATTGAAGCGGGCAATCGGTGAAGAGATAGAGGATGACGAACCGGCTGTTTATGCCGATGAGGGGGATGAATCGCTTGTGGCTGAAACGTTAGATGAAGTGATGAATGAGTCGCCATCTTTTCTCGAAGAGACAGATGAAGAGTCGGAAGAGGTGGAGACAGCGTCGCATGCAGAGGGGGTAGAAGCTCTCCAAGCACTTCTTAAAGCACTCTCCAATGAAAATGTGGCTAAATCTCTTAAAGGGATGAATATCAGCATTAATATAAATTTCGGGAATGACAAGTGAATCGAACAAGTGGAGCAATATTAGTATTGTCCGGCCCTAGCGGTGCCGGTAAAAGTTCATTGATCAACCAAATTAAAGATCATATCGGTCCTATCTATTTTTCGATTTCAACCACTACGCGTCCTATCCGTGAAGGGGAAGTGGACGGTGTCCATTATCATTTCGTGGATATAGCAGAGTTCAAACAAGACATCGAGCAGGAGATGTTTTTAGAATACGCAGTGGTTCACGGAAATTACTACGGAACATCATTGGGACCGGTTAAAAAAGCACTTAAAGAGGGAAAACTCGTTATCTTTGATATCGATGTCCAAGGGCATGATGCGGTACAAAATCGCCTTAGCGATATTACAACATCGGTATTTATTACTACCCCATCATTAGAAGAGCTAAAACGGCGGCTGCACAACCGCTCTACCGACAGTGAAGAGGTGATCTCCGGTCGTATCGAAATGGCGAAACGGGAAGTTCAGCGGATTAGCGAATACGATTTTTTAGTCGTAAACGACAATTTGGATGAAGCGGCTGAAATTTTAGTTTCGATCGCCAAAGCGGCACGGATGAAGATACCGACGCTGCAAATCAACGAGTTCGTCCAAACGTGGGAAATTTCGTAGAACCTTTGCGTTGATGTATTGATCAAAATACGTTATACTTCCCCACTTAATTTTACATAAGGAACTCACCTATGAGTATGCCAAGCGGAACTGAATTATTATTGATTTTCGGAATTGTTATTTTGTTATTCGGTGCGAAAAAAATTCCTGATCTTGCCAAAGGTATCGGACAAGGTATCCGTAATTTCAAAAAAGAGATGAAAGAGGATGAAGTAGCTACTACAACTCCGACTGAAGCTCCGAAACAAGTTGATACAACGGCATCTACACCAGTAGAAACTCCTAAAACTACTACACAAGCGTAAGCCTTGAAGCAGCGGGTGAATGCGCTGTTGCGCGATAGATTTAATTCTGATGTTATCCTTGAAAAACCGAAAGATCGTTCTTTCGGCCACTTCGCTACCCCTATCGCTTTTTCCCTCGCAAAAGAACTCCGAAAATCTCCGATGATCATTGCCGAAGAGATTGCAGGATCATTTAGCGACGAGTCAATGTTCAGTGCGGTTGAATCGGTTCAAGGGTATATCAATTTTCGCCTCTCTGAAGGATTCTTGGATGAGTACGCTTCATGGGCATTACGTCATGGAGAGCAATTCGGAAGCAGTGATAAAAAGGGCTCCATTCTCCTTGAGTTCGTCAGTGCTAATCCGACAGGCCCTCTTCATATCGGACATGCGCGCGGTGCGGTTTATGGTGATACCATCTTGCGATTGGGTCGTCATTTGGGCTATGACATCACGGCAGAGTATTATGTCAACGATGCGGGAAATCAGATCGATTTGCTCGGTGTCTCATTGCAGCTTGAAGGGCGCAGCAGCTTGCTCGGCGAGAGTGTTGAGTGGCCGGAAAAATACTATCGCGGTGAATACCTAAGCGATTTAGCCAAAGAGGTGGTAGAACTCTTCGGTGAAGAGGCTTTGCGAGATGAGAGCCGTCAAAAAGAGTTAGCGCTTTGGGCAAAAGATAAAATTTTAGCCCTTATCGTGGATGACTTGGGGGCAATTAACGTCCATTTTGATACCTTCGTCGGTGAAGCATCCCTCTACAGCGAGTGGGATCGTGTTATGGCGAAAATGGGGGAAGGTGTTTACGTGAGCGAGGGTAAAACCTTTATCCGATCCTCCGAACACGGTGATGATCATGACCGTGTCGTGGTACGTGAAGACGGCAGACCAACCTACCTCGCAGGTGATATTATCTACCATAATCAAAAATTCGAGCGCGGATATGAGGATTACATCAATATCTGGGGAGCGGATCATCACGGCTATATTGCCCGTGTGAAAGCGGCGGTGAACTTTTTAGGGTACGACTCAGAGAAACTTGAAGTACTCCTCTCTCAAATGGTAAGTCTCCTCAAAGACGGAGAGCCGTTTAAGATGTCGAAACGTGCCGGTACCGTTATTTTGATGAGTGATGTCGTCGAAGAGATCGGTGCAGAAGCATTGCGCTTTATGTTCGCCTCTAAAAAGTGCGATACGGCACTTGAATTCGATATCGAAGAGCTAAAACGTCAAGACAGTTCCAACCCGATCTATTACATCCAATACGCCCATGCCCGTATCCAGACCTTGCTCGCTAAAAGTGAAAAAAGTATGGATGAGATCATGGGATCACGTTTGCACGCTCTGAGTGCAGATGCGGACGGATTGTTGTTTGAAGCGTTGTTGTTGCCGGAGATTATCGATGACGCATTCGAATCGCGTCAAGCGCAAAAACTTCCCGATTATCTAAAAGTTCTTGCGGGACGATTGCATAAATTTTACTACGATACCCGTATCATCGGGAGTGAAGATGAAGCAAAATTGCTTAAGCTCCTCCTTGTCGTTGCCCTATCGATTAAAACAGGACTCTCACTTCTTGGAATTCAAGCTAAAGATCGAATGTAAAAATTCGATCTTCAACCCCTTTCTATCCCAATAACCGCGTTACATTTTGTCGAAGCATATCGTTTTGATGGGCAATAGCGATTTGAGATATATCAAGTTTCAGATTGCTTTGTTGAAAATCCTTAACGGCGTTCGCCATATCGGTATCAGCCATTTGACTTTTTGCTGCGGCAGTTTCAGTGATTTGAGTGAGAAGTACATTGGTCGCACTGAAAAGAGCGTTCGTCGTTGAACCGACATCTGAATTTGCTTGTGCCAATGAATCACGATAAGCCTGAATTCCGTCTTGATTTTCAATGGAGAGAGAAGAGGGTGAAAGATTCGGAATGGAAGCAGAGATACTACTCTCCCCTAATGAGAAGGTGGGAGAGCTTCCAAAAAGAGATTTACCGTTAAAACTGCTCCCTTCGATACTTTGCTGCATTGATTCTACCGTACGGCTAAATTCGTTTTGAAGAATCTCTTTTTGAGATGTGTTGAGGGTATCGCTATTGTAACGGACACTGAGATCATTCAGTTTTTGGGTTTGATCACTCAATGAGTTCATAGTTCCTCCGGCAATCTGCATCATAGAGATACCGTCATTGGCATTCATAAGCCCCTGTGACATGGTAGAAATTTGGTTTTGCAGCATGTCGGCAATAGTACGGGATGAGCTATCTTCCAATTTGAGTTCAACAGCAGTCGCAATCTTATCGAGGGCTTTATCTCTCTTTGATGTCTCAGCATTCATTTGGGGAAGCGGATTAAATTGGGTATTTAATTGCATAACAACCTCCTTCTTTCTCTATTTGCTTTAGAATAGCACCGTATAGATTAAAATCGGATAACAATTTTTGGGTAAATGCGCGTACGGTAGGTTATAGCAATGCTATAATTTTGCCATTGAAAGCAAATAAGGAATAGAGAATGGTAAAAGTCGCGGCGATACAGATGCAGATGAGTGAAGATAAAGCTTCCAATGTGGCAAAAGCTGAAGCTATGGTTCGTGACGCGGCAGCTNNGGTGGCAAAAGAGTTGGGTGTTGTATTGCCGATCAGCTATTTCGAACGCGCAGGGGAACGTTATTTTAACTCCCTCGTCATGATCGATGCCGACGGCACTGTGATGGAAAATTATCGCAAAACCCATATTCCCGATGGCCCTGGGTATGAAGAGAAATTTTATTTCGAGCCGGGGGACAGCGGATTTAAAGTGTGGCAGACCCGTTATGGCAATGTCGGTGTCGGTATCTGTTGGGATCAGTGGTTCCCCGAAACGGCACGAAGTCTTACATTGATGGGTGCCGATATGATTTTCTATCCGACCGCCATCGGGTCTGAACCCGAAATCGGCGTCGATTCGGCGTCGCATTGGCAGCGGGTACAGATGGGTCACTCTGCGGCGAACATCATCCCCGTGATCGCCGCCAACCGTATCGGTGAAGAGGTGGGGGAGAGTTGTACCCTGACCTTTTACGGCTCTTCGTTCATCACCGATCATACGGGCTCAAAAGTCGCTGAGGCATCACGTGATAAAGAGGAGATTTTGTATAGCGAGTTCGATCCTGTATCCATTCGCGAACACCGCCACTACTGGGGACTTATCCGTGATCGCCGTCCGGAGTGTTATGGGGAGATTGTTAAAAAATAACTTTCTGGAACTTCTTTTGCTTTAGTGAGAGTAAGAATCACTAACGGGGGTTGCCGTGAAAGTTGTTTTACGCAATAACGCTATCTTTGTTCAAGGGAGTACTAATACTCTCGAAGAATCATGGATGGAGGAGTTTTTCGATCATCACATTCATAACACGCTGTTTTTGGATAACGGGGTATTAGTTCTCAATAACGAAAATTCTTCCGACCAAAAAGAGGAGTTTCTAGAGACTCTGAGTGAGCGTTTTACAAAAGCCAATGAACTTACCGGATCGTTTTACAGCCGATCACTTAAGCGTTGTAGAACGGCGGCCGTTCGGATTGAAGTGCCGTATCGTGAGAGTGAAAAAGTGGATATCGAAGTCTATGCCTACAACTCCGGCTGTGTGCAATTTACTCTTTTGACTCCGAATCGCTGGGTAATGCGCTATCTCAAACAGCAGCTTTCCAATCTCGTAACCAGCTCCAATGAAGAGGATATTTTTATCGATGTGAGTACCGCTGCGGCAAAATCACGTCTCGAAAAAACGCTCAATCGTCGTGAAGTGCTCCATTTTGCCATCAACTACCAATATGATGATGAATTTATGAGTCGACTGTATGGAAATTATAAAGGGTGGGGATTCGGAAATGATACCATCGACAAAATGATCCGTTACCATGCAATTTTCGAAATACCGATGGGCTCATCTCCCGAAGATTTGAAAAAACGGTACCGTACGTTGGCCAAACGGTATCATCCCGACCGAGTACAGAGCAAAAATCCTAAAATTATCAATAAATATACCGAGAAGTTTCAGCTTCTCCAAGAGGCATACGGGGCATTAAGAGCGGTTAGTTAAAACACTCAAATCTTCGGCGCAAAAGCGGAAGAGCCGTTTCTCTTTCATATCATTCAGTTCGTTTGAAAATCCCCGTTTGCTAAAGAGAAAGATTTTATCCGGTATCAGAGAAAGCTTGGTACATTTCTCTTCGAGTTTATGAAACTCTTTTTTATTCACTTTGTGGTTTGTCCACTTGCACTCTCCGACCCACGTCTCCCCCTCCATCGTTTCGGTAAGGAGATCGATCTCCACTTCACGGTTCCAATAGCTCCCCGAATCGAGAATATCACTCCCAAATTTGGGTGCTAAGATCTCACGAATATAGAGATTGCACAGCTCTTCGAACGTGAAGCCGACAAAGGCATTGAAATGGGCATGAAAATGCTCATAAAAAAAGTGGGTATTTCCCTCTCGGATTGATTTGGAAAAGGGTTCCACAAAGGCAAACCAGAATCGTAAAAAGGGGGAGGCAAAACGAAATTTATGGGAGATTCGGTGGTGTTCGATCTCTTTTTTAAATCGTTGTTTGGGATGAGTCCGCTCCAGCGGCATTTCACGAGAGCGCTCCAGCGTCAGATAGCCGCTGGTGCGTAAAAATTCAAACGCCTCATTCCCCCGCTCTTTTCCGATGCGGGCACGACGAAACGCGGATCCTTCTCGTCGATCTCCCACCGCAATGGCATGGAGAAGATTAAGGTAAAGAGGATCATCGTTAAGGGGTGATAAGAGGTGTTCTCGGTGGGATTCAAAGTGATCAAGAATGTGACGACGTATAAGGGATTCGAGAGGCTCATCGGCATCAATCGGCTCAGTGTATCCGCCGAAGATGGCGAACAGCTCGACACACTGTTCCATATCTGCGGGAAGATTGAGGTGAAAAAAATCGCATAAGAGGTTTCTATTCATTGAATAGATTATAGCTTAATGCGTTTAGGTTACAAAGAGGTGAGAACCATCGATATTTTTTTGAGAATCTCTGTAACTTTTTCAGAAAAGCTCTTTAATCTCTCTTCATACTCTTGCGAGAGAGGGGTTCCGGTTTCAAGTTCTTCGAGTACCTTCAACATGGAATATAAAAAATCACGCTGCTCAGCACACTGATGGCAGACCGTAGTATTGGCACACATCCCCTCATTCATCGTAATATAAGCCTCTTGCGTTGCCTCACTTAAGTGTGCGTAATAGGCGCTGTTTCGGAGTGCATTGCTTCGCAGCAGTTTATGAATCTTTTGAAATTGTTCTTGTGCTTCACGGAGAATATTGAACATTGTGGTCTCCCGTTTAAATTTCACGAACTTAATTGTAGCTCAAAAAAAGGTAGAATAGCATTACAAATTTATTACACTTAAAAGAGAATGTATGGAGTATCGCTATATCGGGCGGAGCGGGTTACGGGTATCACCTATATGTATGGGGACAATGACGTTCGGAAGCCAATGTGATGAGAAAAATGCCTTTACTATTATGGATAAAGCTTATGATGCAGGGGTGAATTTTTTCGATACGGCGGAGCTCTATCCCGTTCCCCCGCAAGAGAGTCTCGTCGGATTGACCGAGGAGATGGTGGGGCGTTGGCTCAAAACCAAACCGCGTGATTCGGTTATTTTAGCAACGAAAGTAGCAGGTGCCGCGTCGGGGTGGTTTGTCCCTCCGATCCGTCACGGCTACACGGCGATTGATCGGTTTCATATCGAGCGGGCGATTGAGGGATCACTCAAACGGCTCGGAACGGATTATGTCGACCTCTATCAGATGCACTGGCCTGATACGATCGTCCCTATCGAAGAGTCAATGAGGGCGTTCGATTCACTGGTGCAAAGCGGAAAAGTACGCTACATCGGAACCTCCAACGATACTGCGCGGGGAACGATGAAATCGCTGATGGTTTCCAAATACGAAAAATTAGCCCGTTTTGAGTCGATCCAGAATAACTTTTCTCTCCTAAACCGACGTGATTTGACCGAGATCGGCGCGTTGTGCCGCGAAGAGAAAATTTCACTCCTCCCATACTCACCGTTGGGCGGCGGGGTATTGAGCGGAAAATACAATCAGGATATCAATGCCCACGGACGATTTAGCGATTACGTCAAATCTTCAAACAAACGTCAGCGTCTGATGGCGGCACGGTTTATGAACGATAAAACGCTTCTCTCGACGCAGGAGTATCTCCGTATCGCAGCCGAAGCGGGTTTGCATCCGGTGACAATGGCGATTGCATGGAGCAAACAGTTTGATTTTGTCGCTTCGACGATTATCGGGGCAACAACGGCTGAACAACTCGATGCGAGTCTTGCGGCCATGAACGTCACTCTGAATAGTGAAATACTCCAAAAACTGGATGAGGTACATGCAAAAATTCTTTATCCTATGGGTTAGTATCCTCGCCCTTTTTTTCACAGGGTGTTCCACCAAACATTACCGTGTAAGCGAGCCTAAAATCATCACCCTCAAAACCCCGAAACTCAAATTTGCCGATACGGGGTATATTCGCCATGATGAGACCTCGGTAGAGGTGGAACTCTTTACTGCCGGAGTTGCGGTAGAGAAAATTTCGATCGACTCGCAGGTATGTGTGAGCAGCGGATGTATGAGTGAAGAGGCGTTTGTCAAAGAGTATTTATACCCTGATTATCCCGCCGATACGATGCGCAATATTGTGTTGGGCAAAGATATTTTCGGAGGTCGCGGCAAAGAAGAGATGTGTGATGGACGGTTGTTTCAATTTATCCGTAATGATGAGATGGACATCATTTATCGTAGAGGAAAAGGGGAGATCTATTTTAAAGATCGACTCAATAGCCTTATTATTAAGATAGAGGATCTTGATACGAATCAATCTCTTCCGTAATCGTCTGAGTTACAATCGCACTTAAAAAGAGTCAGTTATGAACGTCTCTCCAGAGTTTTCACTCCCCCTTCGTCTGATTGCCCCTTATTTTGTAGCGGCAGTCGTTTTTTATATCGTCTCAATGAGTTTCCTATTTTTTGTACAGCCTGATATCGGTTTACGTGATTTTCGTCTGATCGGATGGGTACATCTTTACATGATCGGATTTGTGATGATGGTGATTATCGGAGCGATGGGACAGCTTTCCGTCGTGGTAGGGGAGGCTCATCATCGTTATCCAAAAGTATTCGGATGGATCTGGCCTCTTTTAGCTCTTGGAACGGCGGTACTTTTGGCGGGGTTTTACATTGATGCAAAGATGCTTCCGTTCGGAGGGGGGATTATTTTGGGCGGTTTGGGTCTTTTTGCGTTCAATCTGTTCGTCACACTTCGCCGCAGTCGCCGCCGCACCAGTGTTACCCTTTCGATGCAGTGGAGTACCCTCTTTTTAAGTGTTGGTTTAGGGATTGGGGTACTGATGGCGTTGGGATATGCAGGAGTCGTGGAGAGTGATCCGGCGCAATGGCGGATGGGGCATATTTTTTCCGTTTTCGGCGGATATGTGATGCTCAACATTATGGGGGTGAGTACGGTATTGCTTCCGATGTTCGGCGCGTGCAATCGCCCAAGCGATAGAGATCATACGATCAGCTTTTATACAATGGTCGTTTCGGTGAGTGTGATGATCGTTGCGTCGGCATTACAGATAGTGTGGCTAGAAAAGGTTGCTTTACTCTTTGGGATAGGGTCTGTCATCTATTATATGGTGCAGGTGTATCGGATCTTTACCTCGAAAAAACGTGGCTATAGCGATATTTGGGAACGCTCCGCCGCGGTAGCGTTTATTGCACTGAATGTGTCGATGGGGTTAGGCATTTACGGGATTATAGTAGGAAGCGAAAAAGCGATATTGCTCTCTTTTTGGTTTTTGACGGCCGGATTTTTAGGATTTTTGATCACGGCGCATCTGTATAAAATTGTCCCTTTTTTGGTGTGGTTTGAGCGCTATGCTCCCTATCTCGATGAGAGAGAAGTGCCGATGCTTCATCAGCTTCTCCCTGCGCGATGGGCTAATATCCAATGGGGATTGGGTGTGAGCGGATTGGTTGCCATCGCGATTGCGATAGGATTAGCGAATACCGTGCTTTGGAAAATAGGAGCGCTCTTTTTGATAGGTTCAGGAGTCGTTTTACTGGCAATACTCGTCAAGATTTTGCGCGATAAGTTATAATNNTCTATGACGAGAGCGTGTAACGTAATGAACGGAATCAATATGGCGCAGGGGGTCTGTGATCTCGAAGTTCCCCGCGCCGTGATCGAGGGGGCGTATGGGGCGATGAATGAGGGGATTAACATCTACACTCCTACCGAGGGATTGCCCCGCTTGCGTCAAGCGATAGCCGATAAGATGAAACGATTTTATGAGGTTGACATAGTTCCTGAACAGGTTTTAGTTTCGGATGGGGCGACGGGGGCATTTTATACGGCGTGTATGGCGCTCTTGAATCCTCTTGATGAGGTGATATTGTTCGAACCCTATTACGGCTATCACCGCTCCACTCTCACCTCACTTGGAGCTGTTCCGACCTATGTCCGTCTCGAAGCTCCTGAGTGGAAACTGGATATGGATGCACTCGAAGCGGTAGTTACCTCTAAAACGAGAGCGATGGTGATCTGTAACCCCGCCAACCCGAGCGGTAAAGTCTATACCCGTGACGAACTCGAAGCAATCGGGCATTTTGCCGAAAAACACGATTTGATCGTGTTTGCCGATGAGATGTATGAGCACTTTTTGTACGGCGATGCGGTGCATATCACGGCACTCAGTGTTCCGAGTTTAAAAGAGAGATGCGTTGTCCTTTCAGGCTTTTCCAAAGCATTCAGTATCACCGGATGGCGGCTTGGGTATGCGATCGCTCCCGTGAGCGTTATCGAAGCAATGGCACAGCTCAACGATCTCATCTACGTCTGTGCCCCCGCACCGTTACAGATCGGTGCGGCGGTCGGATTGGAGACTCTGGGAGATAACTATTACACAGAGCTTGCCCGAATCCACGAGCATAAGCGCGATCTTTTTTGTGATGCATTACGCGATGCGGGATTGAACCCGAGTATTCCAATGGGAGCGTATTACGTCATGACGGACGTAAGCCGTGTGGCGGGAAATGATGATTTTGAAAAAGCGATGGCGATACTGGAAAAAACAGGAGTTGCATCGGTTCCGGGACGGGCATTTTATCACGACGATGCGGGGAAAAATATGGTCCGCTTTTGCTACTCTAAACCGCTCGATGTACTTGAAGAGGCGGCGGAGAGAATTCGACGTTTATGATATAATATTGAGAATTATGACAGAAGGAGGGATTAATGTTAAGTGTGCAAATTAACAATCCTGCGGTCGAAAATTTCTTTCACCATTCATCAGAGTCCATCGTGCAGTTCCTTGAAAAAGCAGTTGCTCATTTAGAAAAAAAACCTTCGTTTATCGTATCATCGATGGATGACGCCCGTGCACGGGTAGAAAGCGCGCGAAAGTCCGATGATACTCTTTCTGAAGAGGAATACAAAAGCGATATGGAAGCCTTTTGGAAGAGTGTGTAATTCGGATTGTCCGCAACCGAAAGTTTACTATCCAACTTCAAAATATTCTCCGTTTTATTGCCCTCGATAAACGTTCCGCCGCACTCGATTTTCAACACGATATGGATGCAAAGTTTGAGCTTTTAAAGACTCAGCCGATGATGGGAAGAGTATCGTTGTATGCGGAGGATGAGAATGTCCGTGATCTCATTTATAGCGGATATACCATCGTTTATGAGATAAAAGACGAACAGACGATTCGGATTTTGGAAATTTTCAAATGGCAAGATAAAAGCTGATATAAAAGAGATATTATGAAAAAAGTGTTCATCGGTATTGTATTGATTTTCGGTATTTTGATGGCAACAAAACAGTTAATGCATAAGGATTACTCGTCCGCGAAGCAGTTAGCAGATTCCGGTAATTATCAGGCGTTTTATACCGGAATCAAAGAAGATGTCGCCAAGGGAGATAAAGACGCGGCTAATCTGTTGATGGATTATTTCCTTAAAGCAGTTCAAGATGGAGATATTGCTGAGGCTAAATACTATTTAGATCAGGATCGAAGTCTTATTGATAAAACGGATAAAGATGGTGCAAGAGCAATAGATGCTGCATTGTTCGGAGATGTGATTCAAATTGAGACGATGAAATTTCTTTTAGAATATCAGCCTGAATTGAACTATGAAATTTCATATTTTAAGAATATGAGTTTGCTTCAGATGATCGCATCAAATAGTCATCTGTCCAAAGGGGATGAATTAGCTAAGTATTTAATTGAACATGGTGCAAATGTTAATTTTTATAATGTAAAGGGCGAATCAAGTAATTCCCCACTTTTATTGAGCTATTCATCAGATAATTTTGAAACTTTTAAAGTACTGATTCAGAATGGTGCCAATATAAAAGATGATAAATTTACTGATGATAAGCATGATTTATTAGGTTTAATTGCTGGAAGTTATGTATTGGAATTGAATAAAAATTTTCCGAATATAAAAGCAATATATTCTACTCCTTTGTCATCCGAAGTCATATCTATTGTTCAAAGTCAAACCTATAGAACGATACATTCAAGAAATATGGCATATTTGGCGCTTATTTTTCAGACAAAAAAAATCACTGATATGGATCTACGTGGTTTATCAAAGCTTGCTCAATACTATGCGGCAACGAATGAAATAGACGGAATGAAATTATTAGTAAATTATGGATTATGCAACAATCAGAAGATATGTACTGATGCAATTCAAAAAGCGATGCTCAATAATAATCGTGCAATTTTATCAATTTTAAAAGGAAACTAATCATGTCTAAATTTGTCGGAGCTCACGTCTCCGCTTCGGGCGGTGTTTTTAACGCTCCACTCAACGCGATGAAAATCGGTGCCAAAGCGTTTGCCCTTTTTACCAAAAACCAAAAACAGTGGGCGGCAAAGCCCCTAGATGATGAGACGATAGCTCTGTTTAAAGCAAACCTCGCGAAAAGCGGGATTCTCCCGAAACACGTTTTGCCGCACGATTCGTATCTGATTAATCTCGGTCATCCCGAAGAGGATAAACGGCAAAAATCGCTTGAAGCGTTTATAGATGAAACGCAACGCTGTATGCAACTGGGACTTGACCGTTTGAACTTTCATCCGGGGAGCCATTTGAAGCAAATCAGTGAAGAGGAGTGCATCGATCGTATCGCTTCGAGCATGAATGAAACACTGAGTGTTACAAACGGTGTCACATTGGTAATTGAAAATACGGCGGGTCAGGGGTCCAATCTGGGGTGGAGATTTGAGCATCTGAGAGCCATAATAGAGCGGATAGAGGACAAATCACGAGTCGGTGTCTGTATTGATACATGTCATATGTTTACGGCGGGTTATGATATTCGCACCCGCGAGGCGTATGATGCAACGTGGGCGGAGTTTGATACAATTGTGGGATTTAAGTATCTCAAAGGGATGCACATTAACGATTCAAAACCTGATCTTGGGAGTCATGTCGATCGACATGACTCACTCGGAAAGGGGAAAATCGGGATTGATGCGTTCGGATTTATCATGAACGATCCTCGGATGGATGATATCCCGCTGGTGCTTGAGACGATCGATGAGACGATTTGGGCTCAGGAGATTGAACTACTTTACTCACTGCAGGAGAAATAATGCGATACATAATATTACTGTCAGCTGTAGCAGCCGCAGCAATGGCGGGGGGATACAAAATTCCTGAGAGTTCGATCAACGGCACGGCACTCAGTGCGGCGTATGTCGCAAATGCACATGGAGCCGATGCGGCCTATTATAACCCTGCGGCTATGATCTATAACGAAGATGCGAATCTGCTTGAAGTGGATGCGACGTATATCGGGTTGTCTAAAATTCATTACCAACCGACGAGTGGAACATCTATTGATTCTAAAAGTGAATCCTTTTTAATTCCGACGCTCCATTTTGCTTCGAAAAAATTAGGGGATAGCGGTGTGCGTGCCGGATTTAGCATTGTCGTTCCTGCAGGATTGTCTAAACGGTGGCAGAGTGCTCCGGCAGTTTACAGTGCCGAAGAGTTCACACTGGAAACAGTCGAGTTTAATCCCTCTTTGGCTGTTCCTTTGAGTGATGAGGTGAGTTTTGGGGTTGGATTTCGAGTCGTGAAAACAGACGGTGTCGTTAAAAGTACCTCTCCTGTTCCGGCTACACGAGATATGACCGGAGATTCGATTGATTATGGATATAACTTTGCAGTAAATTACCGTCCGCAGCCAAATCTTTCACTTGCGGCAACATACCGTTCAAAAATCGACTTAACGGTTGAGGGGCATGCTACTTTGAATTATAGCGGGGTGTTATATGATGGTTCTACCAGTGTAGTTGTCCCTATTCCTGCGGCGCTTAATCTAGCAGCTGCGTATACCTTTGATACGGGGACGACGGTAGAAGCGGTATTTGAGCGAACGTTTTGGTCAGCGTATCAAAAGTTGGATTTTGAATACGGCGGAACACCCAATTTGGCAACATTTGCTTTTGGTACTGCGATCCCTAAAAACTGGGAAAATACAAACTGCTACCGCCTTGGGGTGACTCAAAAATTTGATAAATGGACGGCAATGGCAGGTTTTGCGTATGATAAATCTCCAGTGCCGGAATCGACACTCGGGTATGAACTTCCCGATGCGGATGCATGGATGGTTTCTTTAGGGGGACGTTATCAATTGGATGAGCATTGGAATATCGGTTTAGCCGGATTGGTCGATGTTAAAAAAGATCGGATTGTACATCAAAGCGGTGGGAGCAATCCTGTTAATGGCGAATTTTCCAATGCTCGTGCCTATCTCGTGACTGCCGGAATCGGGTATCGCTTTTGACCCAATTTAAAGACCATTTTTTAAAACAAGGAAACCATTGAAATATCTTATCGACTTTTTAGAAAATAAAGTAATTGAAGAGACCCATATTTTTTCACAACTCAAATGTACGGTCGAAGAGGCAAAAATTTTGCAGCTTCTTACCCGTAAATTTTTGCAGTCTCAAGAGGATGTCATTGTTGCCGAACTTCTCCAAGAGCTTTACGGGGCGGATGATTACTCCTATTTGAGCCATTTCGGGGAAGTGAAAACATTGCTTGAATTGGGTTGGATTACCCATCACTCGTTTACTCCCCTTAAAATCAGTGAGTTGTCGCATTTGGAATTGTATAACACTCCCGTTGCGGTAACATCGATCTTTATGAAGCTTCTCGAAGAGGGTTCGTTGGAGATGACGCTCCCCGATATTAAACCCTACGCCGATCATTTGGAATATCTCCAAGATCAGTTTTTCCGTATTGAACTCTATCAAAAGATGTCGATTATTCGTCACAACGGAAATGAGCATTCACTCGGGATCAACCGTATCCAAAACAAACTTGATCTCCTCGAAAAACGGATTGATGAGCGGATCGCTCAAACCTCACTTGATGTTGTCCTCGATCGCTTTTTCAAACAAAAGAAACTGGAACCCAAAGAGCAGGTTATTTTCTTAGCCCTACTCAAAGAGGAGTACAGTGCGACAGAGGGGAATTTGCGGGAGATGAATACCCTCATCGACCTGATCAGTTTCGACGATTACGAACGGATCAAAAATCGTGCCCTCCTCGAAGACGGTGCCCGTCTCATCAACGAGGAAGTGATCGATTATGAGGAGATGCTCAACCCGTTCGGCGGTATCAGCCGTGCTTTTTATATCGTCGATGAGGTACTTCAGTCGATCATGCACCCTCAGAAGAAGAAAAAAGTGCGCAAACTTAAACTCGATATGCTGATCAAAGAGCAGGAAATTTTCGAGTTGATTGAACCGACAACTTCACTGGAAAATGTTGTCCTCAATCCTTCCACTGAACAGACACTTTCGAATCTTATGCGTCAGTTGGATCGCGAAGTGATCGCACGGCTTCATGAATGGGGAGTCAAAGATAAAAAAGCGGGGATTGATGCACGGATTATTTTCTACGGCCCTCCNNTCGATGTACGTCGGGGAATCGGAAAAAAATGTACGAAAGATTTTTGATACCTACGCCGATTTGACCCGCCAAACGAAGACTGAACCGATTTTGCTTTTGAATGAAGCGGATCAATTCCTCTCTTCGCGTTCATCCGGAGTCGGTTCCTCTGCCGATCAGATGCACAATCAGATGCAAAATATCTTTTTGGAGCAGATTGAGAAATTTCAGGGGATTTTGATTGCAACAACCAATCTCCTCGAAAATATTGACCAAGCTTTTTCACGCCGATTTAACTACAAAATCGAGTTTAAAAAACCGGATCAAAAACAGCGGCTGACACTCTGGAAGATGATGCTGCCGAAAAATGCGCCGTATGCGGAAGGGTTTGATGTTGAAAAACTCTCAACATATCCTTTAACAGGGGGACAAATCAATTTGATTGTCAAAAACACGGCCTACCAAGTTGCCGCACGCGCTGAAGGCTCCTTCAGACTTGAAGATTTTATCAGTGAGATCCAAAAAGAGCGATCAGGAAGCTTTGAGGGGGAAAAATCGGTGGGATTTTTAAGTCATTAATTTATCAAAAAGTTATCACGACATGACCTAAATTTCACCAAATTGTTGTATTTGCAACAAAGCGGGAGTATAATCCACCATATTGAGCAATAAAGTGGAGAATATTATGGGTTGGTTTAGTGATGATACACAGTTGAGAGAGGAACTCTCATCGCTGCAAAAAGAGAACAGTGCACTACGAGAACAAAATCAAGAACTCTCCCATAAACTTCATGAATGTGAAACGAAGATTGCAGAAGAGCAGGAGCGGCATCGATGTGGAAACGCATCGGCTGTTATGACCTATCAAAATGAGCAACTCAAAAAAAATCTGATCGATGTTCAGGGGAATATGGCCTCATCGGTCTCTTCTTCTAAAGAGCATATTGCCCAATCCACGGAGTTGTTGGAAAATATTGTTGAGCTTGGACATAAAGCCTCTGGTATTTCACATACGTTGGAAGGGTTGAATTCTTTAGCATTAGAGTCTATGGAGACGGTTAAAGCCCTTTCCGAACGTGCGCAAGATGTGGCGAGTATTTTGGTACTGATTAAAGATATCTCTGATCAAACAAACCTCTTAGCACTCAATGCCGCAATCGAAGCGGCGCGTGCGGGAGAACACGGAAGAGGATTTGCGGTTGTTGCGGATGAAGTTCGTAAGCTGGCGGATAGAACGGACAAAGCGATCAGCGAGATCAACATCTCATTACAGTCAATGAAACAAGACGTTACCACTATCGGCGATAAATTTGAGCAAGTACAAGAGAGCATCGAAGAATCAAACGAATCAATCGGAAGCTTTAATGCTAATATGGACCATAATGCCCAGATGATGAGGGAAACGTTTATGAGTACGGAACATACGGCAGAACGTATTTTTATGAGTTTGGCGAAATTGGATCACATTATCTGGAAAGTCAATACCTATCTCTCTGCGATTACTAAAAAAGAGCAGTTTAATTTTGTCGATCACCACAATTGCCGTTTGGGTAAATGGTATTATGAAGGTGAGGGATCCGATTTCTTCAAACATACACCAAGTTATTCATCCCTTGAATCTCCTCACTCCGTTGTCCATAACTCTACCCACAAAATCTTTGATTTGATGAAGAGTGAGGATGTCGGGTCTGAGCGATTTGTAAAAGTATTTGAAGAGATGGAACATGCAAGTGACGGCGTTTTTGCTACACTTGATCGGATGCTTCAAGAGAAAAACTGATATTGCTTCGATTAGTAGCATAGGGTATTCAGTGGAACACCTCTTAAATCCTCAATCTTCACGACAAATTGTTCCGTTTTGATACGAAATGAGAACATTTCTCCCAAAGTGTTACGTAATTTAACATTTATCTCCAAAACCCAATTACGCGGTGTTTCTTATAGTGACAGAGACATTTAAATATCGTATGGATAAGGGTTTGTTTAATTCTCTTTTTGTTATAGTGCAACAACTGTTTTTATAAAAACCGTATAGCGTGGCGGAGAATTTCTCTGCGACGGGATATGCCATCAACCACAAAAAGGTCGGAACTATGGAGCATTACAACGTAGCAAATCCTTACTTTGGGGTATTTGTACTGTTTGTGTTGACGTTTGGTGCATTTTATGCCACAACCGTTATCGCACGTTTAGCCAGCCGCGCATTAGCGGCCAAAGATACTGAAAAACTGAAGCTTACGGTCTACGAATGTGGACCGGAAGTGACGAAACAACCCAATCGTATTTCGACACAGTTTTATCTGTTCGCATTGTTGTTTTTATTGTTTGATGTGGAGATTGTTTTTATGTTTCCATGGGCGATCGATTTTAAACTATTAGGGTGGTTTGGATTCGTTGAGATGATGATGTTCATCTTATTGCTGGCAATCGGTTTCGTTTATGCGTGGAAGAAAGGGGCTCTCGAATGGCACAACATCAAGTAAATTATCTCAAAGATGGCGGGCTTCCCGTTGCATTGACGACGATTGATAAAGTAGTTAACTGGGGTCGATCTAATTCACTCTGGGCATTGACGTACGGTTTGGCATGCTGCGGTATTGAAATGATGGCTTCGGGGGCATCACGGTATGATTTCGACCGGTTCGGTACGATTTTCCGTGCCTCTCCGCGTCAAGCAGAGCTTATGGTCGTTGCAGGAACATTGACGAAAAAACATGCGGAGTTTATTCGCCGTTTGTACGATCAAATGACCGAACCAAAATGGGTCATCTCGATGGGTTCATGCGCCAATACCGGCGGTATGTTTAATACCTACGCAACGGTTCAAGGGGTTGATCGTGTTATCCCAGTCGATCTCTATCTTCCGGGATGCGCACCTCGCCCTGAGACACTTCAGTATGCAGTATTATTGCTACAACAAAAAATTCGACGTGAGAGTGCATCCCGCGCTCAAAAACCAAAAAGGTTGATGTAATGAGAGCTTACACCCCTAAAGACGACGTACAGAAAAAACCCTATTACACCGACCGTTACTGGGTTGCTCCTCAGGTAGCGAAAAGCGATGTTTCTGAAGATGCGGTATTCGCTCACGATCTCGAAGCGATCAAAGCAAAGTTTGAGGTCTTGGATGCCTATATCCAAGTGAAGCAAATGGTTGTTGTAATCAATGCAGCGGATAACTTCGGCGTAATTGAACTCATGAAAAATGAGCTTGAGTACAATCAGCTCTCTGAATTATCAGCAATCGATTGGTTAGCAACTGAGGGGAAATTTGAGATTTTCTACCAAATGCTCAGTATGTCTAAACGCAAACGTATCCGTGTGAAATGCAAAATTGATGAGAAAGAGTCGATCCAAAGTCTCTCTTCTCTTTTCCGTTCTGCCGACTGGTCTGAGCGTGAGATGTACGATATGTTCGGCGTCGTTGTTAATAACCATCCGTTTATGAAACGTATTTTGATGCCGGATGATTGGGAAGGGTTCCCGCTTCGTAAAATCTATCCGCTCCAAGGGGATGAGTTTGCCCAATGGTACGAAGTGGATAAAATTTTCGGAAAAGAAGCACGCGAGATTATTGGGCCTGAAAACCGTGATCCGGCACGAGTGGATCGTTACGACACCGAACGATTTTCGCGTTTGGGGCACGAAGTACCGCGTGGTACCGACATCTCTCAAGGTGAACCGGATACTCCATTGTGTTACCAAGAGAATGAGGGTGTATTCCTCATCCAAAAATTTGACGCAGAAAAAAGCGTCGTGATCTCTGATCGCGATCGTTAAGGAATTACAGTATGCAACAATCCAATAGATTACGACCCTTTTTTGAAAATATTACGTTTGATCGTGACGATAATGAACTGATCCTTAACTTCGGGCCTCAACACCCCTCGGCGCACGGACAATTACGTTTGATGCTCCATTTGCAGCAGGAGCAAATCACGAAAGCCCATCCGGATATCGGATACCTCCATCGCGGTATGGAAAAAATGGCGGAGAACATGATCTATAACGAGTTCATGCCGACAACCGATCGTATGGACTATATCGCTTCAAGCTCAAACAACTACGGCTTTGCATTGGCGGTAGAAGAGCTTATCGGGCTTGATGTTCCGCGCCGTGCCAAAGTGATCCGTATGATGCTTCTTGAGACGAATCGCCTTATGTCTCACCTTTTCTGGTTGGCGACGACGGCTCTGGATATCGGGGCTATGACGGTGTTCTTGTTCGCGTTCCGTGAGCGTGAGTATTTGATGGATTTGATCGAAGATTACTGCGGTGCCCGTTTGACCCATGCAGCGATCCGCATCGGCGGTGTTCCTCTTGATTTACCGGATAATTTTATCGCCGATTTGCGTAAATTCCTCGATAAATTGCCGGAAAACATCAAAGATTACGAAGATCTTCTCGATACCAACCGTATCTGGTTGATGCGTATGGAAAATGTCGGGGTTATCTCTAAAGAGATGGCTCAAAGCTGGGGTTGTTCAGGGGTAATGCTCCGTGCTTCGGGTGTCGAGTGGGATATCCGTAAAGAAGAACCGTACGAGCTTTATGATGAAGTGGAGTTCAACGTTCCGGTCTCCGACAAAGGGGACAACTACGCCCGTTATAAACTTTATATGGCAGAGATGCGCGAGTCTGCGAAAATCTTGTACCAAGTGATCGATATGTATGCGGGGACTGGACCTGAGTTAATGGCACATGCACCGCAATACATCTCGGCACCGAAAATCGACATTATGACCCAAAACTACTCGTTGATGCAACACTTTGTCCTCGTGACTCAGGGGATGCGCCCTCCGGTAGGAGAGGTTTATGTGGCGACCGAATCACCTAAGGGAGAACTTGGTTTTTATATCAACTCTCAAGGTGGAGCCTATCCGTACCGTCTAAAACTCCGTGCGCCGTCGTTCTGGCATACAGGTATTTTGACAGACCTATTACCGGGTCACTATATCCCGGACGTTGTATCTATCATCGGGACGACCAACATCGTCTTCGGTGAAGTAGACCGCTAAAAGGAGCATGCAGTGAAACGTTACGATTTACGTCATTTAAAAGAGAACTTTGCAAGCCGCATGTCCGCTATTATCAAAGAAGATGCAATCAACGGTGAAGTGTTGATTTTCTTGTTTGAAATTGGTGATTTTACTTCGGTACAGCAATCGGCTGATTTGGTTAAAGAACTGGGGTGCACCCTCATGAACTCGTTGAAATTCAACGAAGCTGACTGGACCATTGTGGTCAAGAAATAAGGAAACGGTGTGAGTAAAGTCTATTTCTCCACGTGGCGGGGTGAGCAAATTAACAACATCGGCAAACGCGAGGATGCTTGGGAAAATTCTGCTTATAACCTTCCGTTGGAATACAACGAACATGCCCATTCCAAAGCGTTTATCGGTTGGGACGGTGTGGCGCTTTTTAATCCTGAGGTAGACGTCGTTCGTCTTGCAACAGAATATGCGGCGCAGTATCAGGTTTATTCCGAAGCGTGCGGACGCTGTGCACCGGGGCGATGGGGTGGACGTATACTATACGATTTGCTTGATAAAATCGCTCGCGGCGAAGGCTCAGTAAGTGATATGGAGCACCTCAAAGAGGTTTCAAGAACGATGCAGGAGACCTCTAAGTGTGAGATCGGGAAAACCGTTCCGAATCCGCTATTGGATCTTATGACTCACTTTGAATCAGACTTTATGGCGTGCATCGAGAACCAAAAACCTTCCAAGCATTATCATATGGAAGATACCAGCTATATCGCGAAAATTACCGCACCGTGTATGGATGCGTGTCCCGCACATGTCGATATTCCGGCGTATATCGAGGGTGTTCGTGATTTACGTTTTGACGATTCATTGATGGCAACGCGTCAAACGATGCCTCTTGCCCATACATGCGGACGTGTCTGTCCTCATCCGTGTGAGACCGAGTGCCGCCGTACCAATTTGGACGAGCCGATTTCGATCATGGAACTCAAACGTCTCGGTGCCGATTATGAGACCGATCACGGATTTGGATTCTTTCATCCGAGCGAGAAAAAAGCTTCACTCGGTAAAAAAGTAGCCGTTATCGGTGCGGGTCCTGCGGGACTGACGGGTGCGTACTATCTAGCATTGGACGGAATCGATGTCGATGTCTATGAAGAGCTTCCGGTACTCGGCGGTGAAGTAGCGGTCGGGGTTCCGGAATACCGTATGCCGATCGATAAATACAACCAAGATATCGAAGCTGTTCGAAGCCTTGGGGTGAACTTTATCACGAACTCCAAAGTCACCGCCGATATGATGCGCCGTTTTGAGAATGAGTATGATGCAACGTTGGTCGCTACCGGTACCCGTATCTCGAAAAAAGTCTATTGTGATAACGAACGTCCTGAAATCCAAGGATATTGGGGTGCCATCGACTTTTTGGATAAAGTCAATCTCCAAGTTAAATACGACATTATGGTTCCCGAAGCCGATCAAAAACGGCACATGCTTCCTGCCGATTTTGTCGATCTAACCGGCAAAACGCTCGTGTGTGTCGGGGGCGGATTTACCTCGATGGACGTTGTCCGCTGTGCGATCCGTGCAAATGCCAAAAAAGTGGTGATGTTGTACCGTCGTGACGAAGCGACAATCATTAAAAATACAACGTATGAAGAGTATCATGAAGCGGTTGAAGAGGGTGTTGAGTTTATTTTTCACTCTGCTGTTGCGGCGATGAAGGATGAAAATGATGTTCTCAAAGCACTAATCGTTGATCGTTTTGAACTGGTTCCCGATCCGAATGGCGGACGTCCGACCTTGGAAAAAGTGGAAGGGGCAAGTTTTGAGATGGAGTGCGATTATCTCATCCCTGCCGTTTCTCAAAGTGCCGATTTGAAACTTCTCCCTGAAGAGTGGGAGATCGAGCGCACCTCATGGGCGACGATCAAAACAAACGGAAAAGATTATATGACCTCACGTAAGGGAATCTTTGCGGCGGGGGATTGTGAATACGGTCCGATGACCATCGTTAATGCCGTCGGTCAGGCAAAACGTGCCGCATCGGTGATGTCGCGCTATGTCATGAGTGGCGAAATTACTTTGACGAACGATGAGATTATGGAAGATCACCTCCGCAAGCTCAAAGTCTATGATAAAAAAGAGAAGATTCAAGGGTGGCTTCCGGGCTTGCCGCGCCAACACAGTGAAGTACTCACGGTCGATGAGCGCAAAGATAATAATCGTGAAGTGAAATACGGTTTTACACAAGAAGAGGCACTCGCAGAGGCGGAACGCTGTATGCGTTGTTACTATATCGCGATGGTCGCACATTAAGGGGGGATGGATGATTAACTTTACGATTAACAATCAACCCGTAACGGCGCAAAAAGGGGAGACTATTCTCCAAGCGGCACGGAAAGCGGGATTTTATATTCCTACCATGTGTTATTTGGAAAAGACGACTCCGTGTGCATCATGCCGTTTATGTGTGGTTGAAACCGATAAAACTGACGGGCTGATTCTCAGCTGTCAAACTCCACCGATCGAGGGGCTTTCGGTTACCCTTGATTCGGATCGTTTAAAAACCGAACGGACGAATATTATGCGTCTCTATGATGTCAATCATCCGTTAGAGTGCGGTGTGTGTGACAAATCGGGTGCATGTGATCTTCAAAATAAAACATTGGAATTCGGGGTTTCGGCACAACATTTTAGTGCCAAAGAGCAACACCGCCACATTGAGCATTGGGGATTGGTCAACTACGATCCGTCATTGTGTATTTTGTGCGAAAAATGTGTCCACGTCTGTAATGAGATTATCGGCGATGATGCAATTACCCTTCAATTTGGGGGATACAAATCGTCTGTCATTCCGAAAAATAGCGACGTTCTCGATTGTACGTTCTGCGGTGAATGTATCGCGGTATGTCCCGTAGGTGCGTTGGTCAGTTCGGAATTTCAGTACAGCGCGAATGCATGGGAGCTTTCTCAAGTCCCTGCTACGTGTGTCCATTGTTCGGCAGGGTGTTCATTGAGTTACGAAGTTAAACACACCTCGACGAGCAACGGAGAAGACCGTATCTACCGTGTTACCAATGATTTTGAGCACACGACCCTTTGCGGTGCGGGACGATTCGGTTTTGATTTCGATCACCAAGCCTCTAAAGACGAAGCGGAATTCGCAAAAGCGATCCATGCGATAAAGAGTGCCGAAGCGATTCGATTCAGTTCCCTCATTACCAACGAAGAGGCTCTGATCCTTCAACGCCTCAAAGAGAAAACGGGGCTTAAGCTCTACAACGAAGAGGCACGTGCGTATCAGAGTTTTATGGCGGCTTACAGTTCCATCAGCGGTAAGAGCGGGTTCGGCGGAAGTCTCGATGCCATTACCCAAAGCGACGGGATCATTGTTCTTGGTGGACGTATCAGCACCGATAATCCGGTCGTCCGTTATGCGGTGACGACGGCAGCACGTCACAGAGGTGCAAAAGTTATTTATATGCATCCGCTTGAAGATGAATTGCTTCAAAACGTCGTAACTCAGTTTGTGAAATACGAAGTGGGAACCGAAGAGGGTGTCGTTGCAATGCTGGCAGCAACCCTTCTAGAGGGTGCAGATATCAGCGAAGAGAACCGCGAGTATTTCAAAGAACTCGACGAGGGATACTTATGCGCTGAGAGCAATGTCGGTGATGAAGAGTTTACGCGAATTGCTCAATCAATGAAGAGAGCGAAACGAAAAACACTCGTAATCGGAAGCGATGTATTGAACCATAAACGCTCTTCCAACATAGCACGTCTTTGTGCGATGATTGAGACCTATACCGAGTTTTCGGTTGTGGTAATACCTACCAATGTCAATACCGTCGGTGTATCGCTCATTTGTGATTTGGACAGTGACAACGGCAGCGCAAATGTTGTCGGTTACAATGCAGCAGGAAGCTACACGATAGGCTCATTCGGGGATGCGATGCTTCCGCTTGCAGCACTCAACAGCCAAGAGGGGACATTCGTCAGTATCAATTATCAAGTATTGCCGACCAATGTAGCGGTAGCGTTTAAAGGGTACACCCTCAACGATCTTGCAAACACCCTCGGTGTCAAAGCAGAAAACACCATTGATTACACTCTTGCACTGCCTCGCGAAAAAGGGTTTGAGAGAAAATCATTCGATGATTTGGGGAACTTTTTTGGAGCTTTGGGTGAAGACTATCGAGGTTATATGCTCGAAAATCGTGATATTGAAGCTTCAGGAGTGCTTGAAGAGATCGCTGATTTGCCGGAGTTCAACGGAACGGTTGTTTATCGCTGTAATCCGGTGAATCAGTTTAACAGTTATACGGCGCGCACGTCGCAGCTTGAAAAAGATACAACTTTACGCGGTTCCGCACAGTTTGCCGCTGCTGCAAAAATCGGTGATGGTGATAAAATTCAAATTGAATTTAAGAGTGCGACGCAAGAACGTATTTTTAAACTTGATACTTCATTGAAAGGGACGGTTGCTTTGGTTCCGGCTTATGATGAGGCATTCGGTGCATTGAATGAACAATATCGCTTTGAAAAGGTGAAAATTATGAAGATGGGGAGTGGATCATGAATGAAATCACGATTACCATAGACGGTCGTAGTGTTCAGACGCAAGAGGGTGAATATATCCTCAACGCGGCGCGAGCCAACGGGATATTTATCCCTGCGATTTGCTATCTGACACGATGTTCACCGACATTGGCGTGTCGTATTTGTTTGGTTGAAGCGGACGGCAAGCAAGTCTATGCGTGTAATGCCAAAGCTAAAGAGGGGATGGATATTACGACCACGACGCCGAATATTTTGGCGGAGCGTAGAGCCATTATGGAAGTTTATGATGTAAACCACCCTCTGGAATGCGGCGTGTGCGACCAATCGGGTGAATGCGAACTTCAGAACTATACGTTGGAAGTGGGAGTTGATTCACAAACATACTCGATCAAAGATACCCATAAACCGGCACAAAACTGGGGCTTGATCCATTACGATCCGGCATTGTGTATTATGTGTGAGCGTTGTATTACCGTCTGTAAAGATATGATCGGGGATGCGGCACTCTCTACCGTAGCACGCGGCTCTGAAGCGATTGAGGCTGAATTCAAAGAGTCTATGCCTAAAGATGCCTATGCAATGTGGAATAAACTTAACAAATCGCTCATTGCTCCAAACGGCGGAGACAGACTTGATTGTACTGACTGCGGCGAGTGTAGCTCCGTATGTCCGGTCGGGGCATTGGTGAGCAGTGATTATCAGTACACCTCCAATGCATGGGAACACAAACAAATCCCTGCTACGTGTGCTCATTGTTCGGCAGGGTGTCAGCTCAGCTACGATATCAAACATACCAGTATTACCGATCCAGAGGCTAAAATTTACCGTGTTAAAAATGAGTGGAACTATGTATCCCTCTGCGGTGCTGGGCGTTACGGATACGATTTCGAGAATCGTGATGTGGTTAAAAATGCGGCAGCCTTTGATGCAGCGGTTACAGCCTTTAAAAAAGCCGATACCATCGCATTTACCTCGACGATCACCAACGAAGAGGCATTGATTCTTCAACGTCTTAAAGTCAAATACGGCTACCGATTAGTGAATAACGAAGCGTTGGCACTGAAAAACTTTTTGAGCAGCTACAGCACTATCAGTGGGAAATCACTTTACGGCGGTGATTTGAAACAGGTTCACGAATCGGATTTCGTTGTCTCTATCGGAAGTGCACTCAAAACGGATAATCCGAATGCCCGTTTCGCGATGAACAATGCCTTCTCTATGAACAAAGGTGCGGGATTGTATTTTCACCCGATCAATGATCCCGTTATCGCCGATATGTCGAAAAACGTGACACAGTTCAACCATGCTCCGATGATGGAAGAGGCGGCACTGTATTTGATGCTCGATCTTTTCGGGGATAAAGCGGCAATGCCATCGAGTATCACCGAATATTTGGCAACGTTCCATTCGATGAAAACCATTACGGTTGAAGAGACAGTAGATGAGAAAGTGACCGAAACGGTTGTCAAAAAAGTACTCAACGAAGAGAGCGGCATCGAAGAAGAGGTTACTGAAGAGGTCACTAAAACCATCAAGAAAAAAGTCTCAAAAGAGGTAGAAGTGGATGAAAACGCTCTCTTCGCCCTCGTGAGCGCACCTGCGGGATTTGCCGATACCCTCGCTAAGTATTTGGCGAAAAAAGAGACGTTTAGCCTGATGGTGGGGCCTGATTTGTACACCCATCCACATTCTGAGAATTGTGCACGTCTTGTGGCATTGATTGAAAAATACACACCGTTTAGTGTCACAATGATCCCAAATCTTTCTAATACCCTCGGTGTTGCGATGATATGTGATCTTGATGGTAGCCGTGGAAATTACACTATCGGTTACAACATAGCGGGTGATTTCACCCTCAGCGCATTGGGTAACGGTGATTTGGATATGCCGGCTCTGAATCAACAAGAGGGGACATTGACCAGTATCGACAAACGGGTGAATCCGACCAATGCGGCACTCGGCTACGGCGGCTACGTTCTGAATGATCTTGCCAATGCCCTTGGTGTAAACTTGAAATTCACGGTTGATTACACGGCGCAGCTTCCTGTAAATAGAGGATTCAAAGCAATGGCATTTGACACCCTTCCGAACAATTTCACCAACACCGGTGAAGAGGTTCGCGGATATCTGCTAGAAAATATCGCAGTGAGTGTCAGCGGGGATGAAAACGTAACACCGTTTAACGCAGATTCGGCAATCACAGATAAAGTGGTTTACTTGGCAAATCCGGTACTTCAATTCTCTCCGTTTACGGCAATGTCACACCAGCTTAAAGGCTCGGGCGGTTTATACGTATCTGCTTCAGCTATGGAAAGCAACGGCTGGAATGAAGGAGACATGGTGAATGTTAAAACCGCGCGCGGTGAAGTACGTGTCAGCGTTATCACAGACGGTAAAATCGAAGGGGATATTTCGTATCTTCCGACATTCGATACCGCTATCAATTCTGAGGCACTGTTTGACGGTTACCGTTTTGCGTGCGTATCAATTCAAAAGGTGTAAAGCATGGATGTAGCATTCATTATAGAAACGATCATTAAAATCGTTGTAATCTTGTTAGTCTTCTCAGCGCTCGCGGGTCTTGGGACCTATTTTGAGCGTAAAGTGCTGGCGTTTATGCAACGCCGTCTTGGACCGATGCACGTTGGCCCGTTCGGTTTGCTTCAAGTCGCGGCGGATGGGATTAAACTCTTTACAAAAGAGGATATTATCCCTCAAAACGTTGTGAAGCCGATTTTCAAAATCGCCCCCGTTATTACGGCTGCAACGGCATTTATGGCCTCTGCGGCGATTCCGTTTTGGCCTCAGTTTACGGTATTCGGATACACAGTGCATCCGATTGTCGCTGATATCAATGTCGGTATCCTCTACGTATTAGGGGTTATGGCTATCGGATTGTACGGACCGCTCCTTGGGGGTATGGCATCGGCGAACAAATGGTCGTTGATCTCTGCGGCGCGTAGTGCCGCCATCTTCATTTCGTATGAAGTTATTTCGGGATTATCGCTATTGGCACCCCTTATGATGGTGGGGTCATTGTCGTTAATCGATATCAATAACTACCAAGCGGGTGGAATCGGCAACTGGATCGTATGGTCACAGCCGGTGGCATTTATCCTTTTTTGGATTGCCGCTTTTGCTGAGACGGGACGTACACCGTTCCATCTTGTTGCGAACGATCACGAAATCATTGACGGTTTCGGTACGGAGTATTCGGGTATGCGCTGGGGTCTTTTCTTCATCGGTGAATACGCGAATATGTTCTTCATCTCGTTTGTAATCGCCATCATTTTCTTGGGCGGTTTTGGTGATGGTACGATTGCCGGGGCAATTCAGCTCTTGTTGAAAGTAGCGTTTTTCTTTTTCTTTTTCCTATGGACACGCGCTGCATGGCCGGATGTCCGACCTGACCAATTGATGTGGTTGTGTTGGAAAGTATTAATGCCGATTGCGGTGATCAATATTGTGATCACCGGCATCGTGATGATGTTCTAAGGAGGTTGGGTTATGCATCATGAAGAAGTATTTACGAATCGTAACGTGAGCGAGTCATCTGCTTACTATTACGTCGATATCGAAACCTACCCGACTTCAGGGTGGGACAAATTTAAACAGGTTGTTAAACGTACATTCAACGGAGAGCTCTTTGTAGGTCTTTGGGTTGTATTACGTGAGATGATTAAATTCGATATTCACACGCTTCAATACCCGCTTGAAAAACTCCCGATCGGGCCGCGTTATCGTGCGGTACACAAACTATTGCGTTTGTGGGAATCGGGATATGAGCGTTGTATCGGATGCGGATTGTGCGAAAAAATTTGTATCTCCGATTGTATCCGTATGGACACTCGTATCGATGAGAATAGCCGTAAAGAGGTTACTGAATACAGTATTAACCTCGGACGTTGTATTTTCTGCGGCTACTGTGCTGAAGTGTGCCCTGAACTTGCTATCGTTCACGGACAACGGTATGAGAATGCCTCAGAACAACGTGCCCATTTCGTCATTAAAGACGATATGCTGACCCCGCTTGATCTTTTAAAAGCGGGTGAACAAGCAGAATACCCAGGCTTCGGAGCCATTATCCCAGGAAGCGACGCGTCGGTCAAAAAGACCCCGTTGGCGTATTAAGGAGTCAAAGTATGTTTGAAGCAATCGCTTTTTATCTGTTTGCGGCATTAACGATCGTGATGTTTACCATCACGGTAATGACAAGCCAAGCGCTCTATGCGATTACCGCAATGGCGGCGGGGATGATTTTCATCTCGGCATTTTTCTTTATTTTGGGTGCCGACTTTTTGGGTGCGATCCAAATCATCGTCTATACAGGCGCAGTAATGGCGTTATACGCATTCGGGATGATGTTTTTCGATACGACACGTGATGTTGTTGAAAAGCGTACTAATCCGCAGATCGTTTTTGTCCTTGGGATTTTGGCAGCGGTTATGGTGGTCGCAATTTTCGTTGCACCTATCGTCTCAAATAACATTCAAGCCCTTTATCCGATCCAAGAAGGGGTAGGCAATTCACAGGCCGTGGGTATGGTTCTCTTTACGAAATACCTTGTACCTTTCGAACTTGCAGCCGTTATGCTCCTTGTTGCAATGATCGGCGGAATTATTTTGGCCGGTAAAAAAATGGACAAATCATTAACTTTGATGGCCGAAGAAGAGATTACTACGATGGATGATAGTTTTGAACCTCAAGCAGGGGGACACTGATGGAAATTACATTAACTCATTATCTTGTTTTATCCACAATTTTGTTTGCTATCGGTTTGATCGGGGTAATGCGCCGTAAAAACCTTTTGATGCTCTTTTTTGCAACGGAAATTTTGCTCAATGCAACCAACATCGCATTTGCCGCTATTTCTTACTACATCGGTGATCTGAGCGGGCAAATGTTTGCGTTTTTCATTATTGCGATTGCGGCATCGGAAGTAGCGATCGGGCTGGGTCTCCTCATCGTATGGTACAAACGCACCGGTAAGATCGACCTAGATCAAATGAATTCAATGCGAGGATAGACTATGGAACTTTATTTATATATCGCACTGTTTGCTCCGCTGGTAGGGTCGCTTTACGCTTCTCTTTTCGGAGGGTCACCTAAATCACAGCATGTCGGTATTGTGGCATCGGGATTATTGTTTACTTCGTTTGTGAGCAGTGCACTTTTGCTCTCTTATGTCATGGGCGGGCATACGGTTCATGTTGAACTGATGACATGGATGGAAACGGGAGATCTTTATATCCCGTTTGGGTTTGTCGTTGACCAAGTGAGCGTGGTTATGATGATGGTAGTTACCATCGTCTCTACGGTAGTCCATATCTACTCTATCGGCTACATGGATCATGATAAAGGATTCAACCGTTTCTTCTCATGGCTTTCAGCATTCGTTTTCTCGATGATGGTACTCGTTATGAGTGACAACTTTGCAGGACTCTTTATCGGATGGGAAGGGGTTGGTCTTTGTTCGTGGGGACTTATCGGCTTCTGGTATCAAAAAGAATCGGCAACATGGGCAGCAAACGAAGCGTTTATTATGAACCGTATCGCTGACCTTGGGATGCTTATCGGGATTTTCTTGATTTATTGGAATACCGGTTCTCTCCAATACGACGTCGTATTTTCTGAAATCGGAAACCTTCCGTTAGTCGTTACGACGTGGATCGGTATTTTCCTCTTTATCGGCGCAATGGGTAAATCGGCGCAGTTTCCGCTCCATACATGGCTTGCCGATGCGATGGAAGGTCCTACTCCGGTATCGGCGTTGATCCACGCGGCGACCATGGTTACGGCAGGGGTTTATTTGGTTGTTCGTGCCAATCCGATTTATGATTTGATTCCGAATGTCGGGATCTTTATCGCAAGTCTCGGTGCATTTGTAGCATTGTTTGCCGCATCAATGGCATTGGTTAACCGTGATATGAAACGTATCATTGCCTACTCTACCCTTTCGCAGCTGGGATATATGTTCGTAGCAGCAGGATTGGGTGCGTACTGGGTCGCATTGTTCCACCTCATGGCGCATGCCTTTTTTAAAGCACTCTTGTTCCTCGGTGCGGGTAACGTGATGCATGCGATGCATGATGAGCTTGATCCGTTTAAAATGGGGGGATTACGCAAGGTGATGAAAGGGACATTTATTATGATGACCCTTGCTTCCGTTGCGTTAGCGGGTATCTATCCGTTTGCCGGATTCTTTTCAAAAGATTTGATCTTAGAGGTCGGGTTTGTTGAGCATCATTATGTAATCTATACTGTCTTGTTACTTACAGCGGGATTGACGGCGTTTTATTCATTCCGCCTTGTTGCGTTGATCTTCCACGGAGAAGAGCGTTATAAACTTTTCGGTATTCATCCGCATGAAGCGTATAAATTTATGTTAGTAGCGATGTCTCCGTTGCTCTTGTTGGCAATCATTGCGGGTTCATTTAAAATGACGTACTATCAATTGGTTACGAGTTTGCTTCCGGATACACAGTACCATGTTCACGGTGAGATGACCTATTGGATTATGACGATCGGAACCCAGTTGTTTGTTATTGCCGCTATTGTATTTGCGTATAAAAAATACAGCAACTGGAATAGTGTACCGGATGGTTCTTCTAAACTGGAAAATAGTTTCGGCTATAAATTATTGAGCAATCAGTATTACATTCCAAAATTTTATGAGGAAGTTTTTTCAAAACCGTATTTGGAACTTTCTCGTATTGCATGGAAACAGTTTGATCTCAAAATTGTTGATGCAACCGTTGATTCTATTGCGAACGCAATCTACAAAACGGGCGAGAATACACGTGACATACAAAACGGAAATCTTTCAACAATGCTTCGTTGGATGGTTATCGGTTTGGTCGTTTTAGTGTCACTTGCCCTCGCCTTTACCGTTGGATACAACGCGGTCGGCGCTTAAGGAGTAATGATGATAGATCACATTTTAACACTTTTAATTTTCTTCCCTGCATTGGCTGCAATGCTCGGGTTTGTCGTCACTAAAGATAGTATGAGAGCCTACGGTATTGCCGTAGCATTTATTGAGTTTGTCCTCTCTTTGTGGCTATGGTATGCATACGATCCGATGATATCGGGAATGCAGTTTATGGAGTCAATGCCGCTGATTCCGGCGTTTGGTATTAACTACCTTCTCGGTGTTGATGGTATTTCACTCTTTATTATTATCCTCTCAACGTTTTTCACGTTGATCGGTATTGCGTCGTTAACCGAAACTCGCCGACTAAAAGATCTAATCATTACGCTGTTATTCTTAGAGATGACAATGGTGGGTGTTTTCGCGGCACTTGATGCCATCGTATTTTACGTTTTTTGGGAACTTTCACTTGTACCGATGCTTTATATTATTGGTGCTTGGGGCGGGCCTCTTCGTATTTACGCATCGATCAAATTTTTCCTCTACACCTTTACAGGTTCATTGGTAATGTTGGTCGGTATGCTCTTTATGGCGTACTTTTATTACCAAGCAACAGGACAATGGAGCTTCTCGATTTTAGAGTGGTATCGTCTGATTTTGCCGGAGAACTTCCAATTGTGGTTGTTTGCAGCATTTTTCCTCGGCTTTGCGATCAAAGTTCCGATGTTCCCGTTCCATACATGGCTTCCGTATGCGCACGGTCAGGCTCCGACAATCGGTTCGGTAATCCTTGCGGCGATTTTGCTTAAAATGGGTACGTATGCATTTGTCCGTTTCTCATTACCGTTGTTTCCGGATGCGTCTGTCTTTTTCATGTTCCCGATCGCTATTATCGCTATCATCATGATTATCTATACGGCAATGGTAGCCTATGCGCAAGAGGATATTAAACAAGTCGTAGCGTATAGCTCCGTATCCCACATGGGGGTTATTATCCTCGGAACGTTTGCTTTGAACGTTGAGGGTGTCAGCGGTTCGGTCTTCTTGATGTTAGCGCATGGGGTTGTATCTGGAGCTCTGTTCTTACTCGTCGGTGTTATCTACGATCGTCGTCATACAAAAATGATGTCTGAGTTCGGCGGTCTTGCATCGGTAATGCCGCGTTATGCGACGATTTTCGGAATTATGATGATGGCATCGGTTGGCTTGCCTCTTACGATCAACTTCGTCGGAGAATTTTTGTGTCTTTTGGGCTTTTACAAACAGTCCCATATGTTGACCCTGACCGCTGGAGTCGCAATTATCGTCGGAGCCATTTATATGCTTTCCGCCTATAAAAAGATGTTTTTTGGCGCTGTTACCAATGAAAAGAACAAAAATCTTAAAGATTTGAATAGAACCGAGTATTTAGGGCTTATTCCTCTCGTTATCGTTGCTATTTGGTTGGGAGTTTATCCGAAACCGGTATTGGAACCGATCAACAATAGTGTTGAGTCGGTCATTCAATTGATGCACGATAAAGCGCAAAGCCCAGAGGCAAAAGCACGTATTCCTGATCTCTCAGGCAAAAATGAGATTATTCCAATGCAGGAGGCGCACTAATGTTGGAGCCGATTAATGTTTCACTTGCGTCGCTCAATTTAGCGACCCTAGCTCCGATGCTGATTGCCATCGTCGGTGCGTTGGCAATTTTGGTGATCGATATGGTGAAAGGGGGATTGCATAAATCGTTATACGTCATGATCAGTCTCCTTTTCTTGCTCCTTGATTTGGGTGCATTGGTTGATTTTGCCGGTGTTTTCTTGAAAAATGGGACGGTTCTAGGATTCTTTGATGTTATGTTGATGGATGGAATTGCTATCCTTTCACAGATTATCATTGTTGTGGGTTCAATGCTCTTTATTCCGTTGGCATTGACATCAAAACGGTTCCATGAGTACAACTATCCGGAGTATTTCGCCCTTTTCTTGTTTATGATTGCAGGCTTCCAGTTTATGGTTGCTACCGATAACCTTATTTTGATTTTTGTCGGTCTTGAGACGGCCTCTTTGGCTCTTTATACGTTGATTGCATTGCACAACCGCTCAAAATCGTTTGAAGCGGCAGTGAAGTATTTCACAATGGGAGCTTTAGCGGCAGGTTTCTATGCTTTCGGATCGATGATTTTGTATGCGATCAGCGGTTCGGTTGAGATCAACCAAATTGCTACGGTATTGGCAGAAGATCACTACAGCAATATCGGCTATGTCCTTGTTTCTATGGCGTTTATGATTGCGGCATTCGGATTTAAACTCTCAATGGTTCCGTTTCACACATGGACGCCGGACGTGTATGAAGGTTCATCTGCGGCATTAGCGGGATATATGTCTATCGTACCAAAAATCGCGGCATTTGTTGTCGCGATGCGTTTGTTCGAATTTTTGGTTCACAGCGGAGTGGTATGGCTTCAAGTCATTCTTTATATCGGTGTTGTTGTAACCATGACGGCATCCAATATTTGGGCTTTGGTACAAACCGATGTCAAGCGTATGTTGGCCTACAGTTCAATCAGCCATGCCGGTTTTGTAATGGCGGCAATTTTGATCGGTACGACACAAGCCAATACGGGACTCTTTTTGTATTGGGCATTGTTCAGTTTCACTAATCTCGGTGCCTTTACTATGCTATGGGTCAATCGCCAAAAAAATCTGTTGCCGGGTCAAAGTTCAGACCATCCGTATGAAAAATTCTCAGGGATGATTAAAACAATGCCGATGGGTGCCGTGATGATGGCGTTGTTTATGCTATCACTTGCCGGAATTCCGCCGTTTGGCCTGTTTTGGGGTAAAATGTATATGATCGGTTCTGCCGTCAGTGCAGGTTACACGGTTTTAGCCCTCATTATGGCGCTTAACTCCGCGATTGCAGGGTACTACTACCTTAAACTGATCGTTTTCATGTTTATGAAAGAGCCGATGGTCGGATACGAGAAATTCTATTTCATGAATGCATCGCTCTCTCTTAAAACCATTATCGGTATCGCAGCAGTCGGAACTATTTTCGCCGTATTTGCCGTGAATCCTCTCTTGGAAGTTATTACGCTATTCGTGTATAATAGCGGTTATTAAAAGGAAAGCATAAGGGGGAAAGATTGAGATACTGGATTGCACTATCTCTTTGTCTTCCCCTCTTCGGCTTGGAGCTATCTCTTCAAAGCGGTAAAGAAGAGGGTGAAAAGTATAGTATTCTCCACCTTCGTCACACTACAGCGTTTTCGTGTCAGGCAACCAACAATGAATTTGGAGAGACTCGGCGTGTAGATTGTCGTTTCCCAACTGCTCCGAAACAAACATTCTCCCCGATTGACAATGGATTATTGAGTGTTAAGGGATCTTCAACAGCTCAAGGGTACACGATAACGATCCTACCAAAATCAAAAATGACCTTATTTCCTGAAGTTTTTGACCTCTCTAAAGAGTCACAGACCTATCAAAGCGATGTGAAAAAGGCAAAACATTGGAATGTGGTCGGGTACACTAAAACCCTTCCGTTGATTACTTTATCTTCACCTACTGCTTCGTCTATCAATTTTCCGGTCAAAGTGTCTAAAAATATCCCCCCTTATGTCGGCGGGCTTGATCTAAAAGGGAATCCGATCAAAATTCGACGGGTACAAGATGTCACCGATTATATGGAGATGAAAAAAGCATACGCTGCAGAAGATTACAACAAAGTGCTCGACCGTGCCAAAAATACCCTTCAAGAGTATCCCAATACAGTCTTTAAAAATGAGCTGATGCTCTATCAAATACGCTCTTACCATCAGCTAGGAGAGTATGAAAAACTTCTTGAATTATCAAAAAGGTTTTTGCGTGAATACTCCGGTGATACGAGTGTCGCAGAAGTATTGGCGTATACGGCTAATGCCTACAGCAAGATCGGTCAAATACTTGATGCCGATTACTTTTTTGAGCGACTTTTTGATGAGCAAATTGAGAGTCCGTTTGCTTCATTAGGGATGATCTATAAAGCAGAACAGTCAGAATCTTCGGGTGATCTTAAAAAAGCGATGCAGTATTATCAAAAAGCGCTGGGATCGACATCGGATATGGCGGTTGCGTCCAAAGCGGCATTTAAATTGGCTCAACTTGAACTGGTTGAGGGAAATACCAAAAAATCGGCAGAGTATGTTGATAAAATAGCGACCGTCAATCCTAACTATTTTAGTGAAGTCTACGATAAAGCGATGGATATGGCGGAAGCGTTTATGAATCGGAAAGATCCTAAAACCGCCGCACGTATCACGGAAGCTTTGTTGAACAATACCGATAAAAAATTGGATAAACACCAATTATTATTGAAAAACCTTGGACTTCAACTCGCAAAATCAGGTAAACGTAATGAAGCACTGAAGCGTTTTAACGAGTATCTTGATTCGTACAAATACGGAGAATTCGCCGAAGAGGTACGACGGGCTAAAGACGGATTGTTTTTTGAAGAGGGCGATAAAAATGCGACCAAAGGGATTAAAAAATACGACGATTTGATTGAACGCTACGGGAATGACAGCGTCGGACGAAAAGCGTTGTACAAAAAAGCGCAGCTTTTGTTAAAAGAGAAAAAATACAAAGAGATATTAAATATCGAGAGTGATCTCTATCGCTTGGATTCTGCCGAGTACCCTGAGACAAATGCCATTATTTCAAAAAGTGCGATCGGGTTAGAAAAAGAGTATCTCAAAGAGGGAAAATGTGCAGAGGCTATGAAGCTTCAGAAGATGTACAAAATCAAACTCCTTAGCGAATGGGATGAATCACTCTTTCATTGTGCTATCAAAACAACACAATACGCAAACGCCAAAAAAATAGCCCAGAAGCATCTTAAATCTAACTCCATCAAAGAGCGTCAAGTTTGGCTTTCACGTATGGTTAAAACACAATTCGGATTGGGAGAATACAAAGAGGCGATCAAGGGGGGGAATGAACTGATTACCCTCTTAGGTGTCGAAAAAAATCCTCCTCTGAATGATATCTACCGCACACTGTTTGATGCTGCACAACGCATGGGAGACGGTGAGGGGATGATTCGTCATATCAAGTCGATTGAAGCTTCATTTCCAAATGATTTTAAAGATATTGAACGCTACACCCAAATGGTGAGCTTGGGACTTAAACGTAAGGATGAAGCACTCACACAGACCTACGCCCGTAAAGTGATGGCGTTGCAAGAGCGGACTAAAACCTATACCCAAAGCCCTTATATTGAGTTCACGTTGGCGCAATCGTATCAAAACTTAGGAAAAGACGGTGATGCGTTAAAAGTGCTAAGGACATTAAATGCTCGCAAAATGATCAATGAAAAACGTTCTCGTCAGCAGTATTTGATTGGAGCAATTGAGCAAAAATTGGGAAATAAACGCCAAGCCAGAGAGGCATTTAATGCCAGCATAAAAGCCGATAAGAACTCTGCGTGGGGCAAATTAGCTAAAGATGCACTCGCGTTATTTTAAAATTTTCTCGGCAATAGGTTTTAGTTCATCTGCCGAGCCGCTGCTGTGCAATTCAAACTGATGGGCATTAAATGTTTGCTGCCGTTTGGCCAACTGAGCGGTATGGGTCGCAATATGATCAATCAGTTCCGACTTTGTCAATTTTCCGTCCAAATACTCTAACGTCTCGATAATTCCGATCGCTTTCATACTGTTGGGACTTCTTCCATAAAGTCGTTCCAGCTCTGCTACTTCATCGATTAACCCTGAATCTGCCATTTTTTGGGTTCGCATCGAAATACGTTGGCGTAAAATATCGCGATCAACATGTAAATTGAGTATCGGACACTCTGTTATGATGGGTTTGGGGGGATTACTTCGAAACCATTCAGAGGGGGATAAACCTGATTCGAGATAGATGAGGAGCATTTTTTCGATTCGATACGCATCTGTCGGAGCGATTTTAGCCATTGTGAGCGGATCAATATCATTTAAAAGACGATGGCATTGACCCAGATCAAGGAGCATATCTTTTGCTTGACATAGGGTGGATGGAGAATAATCGGGGATTTTGGAGAGTCCTTCAATCATACTTTTGAGGTAAAAACTGCTCCCGCCGACAATAATAATATTTTTTTCTTCCGCTGACGCTTTTTCATGAAGGCGACGGTATTCATTGATAAAGGTTATAACACTGGCATTCTCATCCGGACGGAGCCGATCGATTCCAAAATGCTCAACTGACTCGAGTTCAGCTTTAGAAGGTTTCGCAGAAGCTATGTCGATCTCTTGGTAGATACTGAGTGAATCAATTGATAATACAAGGGCATTATTCTCTAGTGCAAGGGTTAAAGCGAGATCGCTTTTTCCTGAAGCAGTGGAACCGATGAGTGCAATTTGTTTCATTAGCGTTATTATACCCGCACCCTTAAAGAGTTTTTACGATAAAATAAAGAGATTATGATTTAAAAGGGCATGTGTGAAACGATTGGCGAGAAGATTACAAAATTTCAATGAGCTGGTGATGTTTCAGCACAGCGTTTTTTCCCTCCCTTTTATTTTTATCGCGATGATTGTTGCATCTAATGGATGGTTCGGATTTAAACTCCTTATTTTAGGAGCGTTAGCGGCGATCAGCGCCCGCAATGCTGCCATGGGATTTAACCGTTACGTCGATCGCGCTTTCGATATCCATAACCCCCGCACGGCAGGAAGACCGAGTGTTGATGGACGTTTGGATGGTTCTTCTATCGCCATTTTTACCGCTGTCAATGCGTTGGTATTTATGGCAGTTGCCTATTTTATCAACGATCTGGCATTTTATCTGAGTCTCCCCGTCCTTGTGGTACTGCTTAGTTATTCGTATTTCAAGCGGTTTAGTTCGATGGCCCATATTGTTTTGGGGATATCGTTGGGTCTTGCACCGATGGCAGGGGCAATAGCGGTATTGGGGGCTGTGCCGTTATGGTCACTGCTGCTCAGTATCGGAGTTGTGTTTTGGGTAGCGGGATTTGATCTGCTCTATTCGCTTCAGGATATGGAGTTTGATAAAACAAACGGGTTACACTCTATCCCCTCTCGATTTGGTGCTAGAGCGACGCTCAAAATTTCGCTGCTGTTTCATATGTTAACTATTTTATTTTGGGGATGGTTTGTAAACGAGGCGGGGTTGGGGATCTTCGCGAGTGCTGCCGTTGTGTTTTCAGCCCTGATGCTAACCTATGAGCACTATTTGGTACGGCGTGATTTTACTAAAATTGACCGTGCATTTTTTACCGTAAACGGTTATCTTGGTTTTGTTTTTATAGGATTGATTATTTTAGATAAGGTGAGTCTATGAGTGATGTACGTTTGATTGAAGCTCCGTTGGAAATTGGATTTGATGTTGAAGACTTAAATCCGACCGACTTTGAAAAAGAATATGTTCAGTTGGGTGAAGCGGAGAATGATGCCATTGCCCAATGGCTCCGAAATGCTAAAGGTAAAGGGGAGGTGGGAGATAGCGATGGAATCGTCGTCCAACTGCTGGTGGAACTTTATCGTAAAATAGATCGTTTAGAGCAGGTATTGCTTAACACTACACCAACGAAAATTCCGCTGTCATGCAATGCCAAGATCGGGCGTATCGGGTATGAGTATTTTGAGCTTCTTGAACCGTTATTGACAAACGGTACCTATTATTACGGACGAATTGAAATGCCGATTCACCCTACAAGAGAGGTGGGGTTTTATTTTGAGGCGCAGAGTCCTACATTGGCTAAAATAGTTCGAATGCATAAGAAAGATATCAATGAATGGGGTATCTATATGATGGCACGGGAGAGGGCAATTATTCGTCACCTGAAGGGGTATGAATGAATTACACCATTGAGATAGCGCTCATTGCTCTGGCGGTTATGGTAGTCGGGCTAATCTACTATGTTATTACGAAAGAGGGGGAAGTCTCCTCTCAGATCCGATCTATTGCCAAAGCAGTCGATGATCTGCACCGTGAACTTTTTGTCATGGACAAACGGCTGAAGCAAGAGTTAGAGATTATTACGTCACTTCAAGAGAGTGTTCCTCGGGAACAAACATCACTCCACGCCGAACTCGGTCGTGAAGTGAATGAACTCTCGGTTCCGATTTTGGAGTCGTTAACCCATATTGAAGATAGCTTTAGCGGGTACAAGGAAAAAACCGAGAACCGTTTGCGCTACCTTGAAGAGCGTATCCGAAACCTTTCACTCCCCACTTCAATCAGCGGATTGGATGATGAGAAAGTGATTAGCCGTTATAACCAAGGGATCGAAATTGATGCTATTGCCAAAGAACTTCGTTTATCGAAAGCAGAGGTAGAATTTGTTCTTAAAATCAACCAACTCAGATAGTTATAAGCTTTATCAGCTATAATTTCGTTCTCTTTAAAAGATGCGTCCGTAGCTCAGCTGGATAGAGCACCGGTTTGCGGTACCGGCGGTCAGGGATTCGAATTCCTTCGGGCGCACCATCTTCAAAGACTTCCTTTAACTTTCCCCCATAATAACCCTAAATATTCATGAAATGCAGCTTCTGAGCGTCGTAATCCGTATGATGACGGAAATTGCCATAACAACTCCTCTTGTTTGACTTGAAAATCTGTCGGAGCTTCTGTAACATTGATACCGTTTTGTCGAAACAGTAATGATGCACGTACCATATGGGATGCGGATGTTACTAGAATAAGAGGTTTTTTCCCTATGATTTTTTTGACGGCAATCGCTTCATCCTGTGTATCTTTTGGTGATTCTAATATAATGATATCTTTAGGGTCTACTCCCAACGCAATAGCCATTTGAGCGTTTTTGCGAGCATTACTAATAGGGTCTTCACCACCGTATCCGCTGAAAATAAGTTTCATGTTCGGATAACTTTTATAAAGAGTCACCCCCTCATTAACCCGTGCAAGAGAAACAAGTCCCAATTCTGAGGAGAGAGGGAGATTTGGATTTGTAGTATGGCCGTTTCCCAAAACATGGATATAGTGAGGATGAACAGAAGTAAAGTGTACTTTCGGATAAGTGTTTTCAAGCGGTTTTAATAGGAGAGATGAAAAAGGGGGATAGGATAACAGGGTTATCCAAACTAATGCAAAGAGGAATATTTTTTTGGCTCGGGAGTAATATCCTCGGTACCAAAAATAGATTCCGATCCCTAGTAGTATAAAAAAAAGAGGAAAAGGGACAAGAACGGAGGATAGAGCCTTTTTAATTACAAACATACACTCTGCTGTACAGATTACGCTTTATTTTTGCGTGCAGTAATCTCACCCAAAAAGCTTTCTAAATCGTATTTAACACGGTATTGCGGTGTCAAAATATGAATGAGGATATCTCCTAAGTCGATAGCGACCCAATCACCGCTCTCGTCAACATATAAAAATTGCTCATCAGGTTTAAGCCCTTTTTTGAGGTGGTCAAGCAAAGCAATGGTATGACGTTCTCCTAATGATGATGCTAAGATAACGTAATCGGCGAAATAATCACCGCCTTGAAGATCGAATACTTCGATTGCTTCGGCTTTATTTTGATCGAGAATAGCACTGATCTTTTCAATTCTTGGGTTCACGGGTGTTCCTTGTAGTAGGTTATAATTTTTTTTTCGATCTCCGGCTCTAACCCTAGCGACGAGAGTGAGGTACGAATATCGGTTGAACTGATCGGTACGTCGATGTTGAGCCGAATCATATTCTGAGGTATTTCTCGACCTTCGCGAGTTGCAACGACCCAATGGACCATTGCGTTTAATTCATCAAAACAGTGCCATGATGACAATTTTTCAAGATTGTCTGCTCCAATGATGAGGTAAATCTCATCACCCAAAGCTGCATAATGTTTGAGTGTTTCAATCGTGTATACACTGCGTTGTTGCAGAATTTCAAAATCACTGATCTCAACTTTTTCATAGTGGCTGAAAATTTCTCTTAGCCACTCATACCGTATCGTCCCCTCAACAGTAGCGTAAGGCTTGAACGGATTGCGCGATGCAGGGACAATTATAAGTTTGTCAATAGGTAAAATCTTTAAAGCTTCCTGTACTACAGCAACGTGTCCGGCATGCGGCGGATCGAAAGTTCCGCCATAGAGTGCAAGCTTCATAAGACTTAACTTCTTTTAATCGAAATTATAACCGATTTTTGGTAAAATAACCCCTTATATTTGTGGTTAGGATTAGGTGATGGCGCTGAAGATTGCATTAAACGGGTTTGGACGTATCGGACGTTGTGTTACCCGTCTAGCCGCTATGCGTAATGATGTCGAACTGGTTGCTATTAATGATATGGCGTCGATCGACATGCTTCTTTATCTATTGCAAAACGATTCTGTACATGGCTCGTTCACGGCAGATGCCGCGATAGTGGATAAAAAGTATCTCCAAATCGGGAAAAATAGAGTTCGTATATTGTGCGAAAAAGATCCCGAAAAGCTCGATTTCGCTTTTCTTGGGGCAGATGTTGTTTTTGAGTGCAGCGGTTTATTTTTGAGTGGAGCGGTGACAAAACACCATCTCGAAAAAGGGGTTAAAAAGGTTATTCTTTCCGCCCCGACACAAGATGACGCAATACCGACGTTTGTGCTGGGGGTCAATGAGCATTTATATGCGGGTCAGGATATACTCTCGAATGCTTCATGTACGACGAACTGTTTGGGGCCGATTGCCCGAATCTTGGATGAAACGTTCGGAATCGAAAAAGGGTTAATGACAACCATCCATGCGTATACCAACGGGCAAGCGATTATTGACTCCGCACACGGAACGGATATGCGCCGCTCACGTGCGGCAGCACTGAATATGATTCCTACCACGACCGGTGCGGCAAAAGCGATTAGTCTTGTCCTTCCGAATCTCGAAGGGAAGCTACACGGGCAAAGTGTGCGTGTCCCGACTCCGGACGTATCGATGGTTGATTTGAATGTTGTAGTGGGACGATCCACATCAAAAGAGGAGTTAAGTGACCTTTTTAAATCCTATGCAAATGGGGCAATGAAGGGTATTTTAGAAGTGGATGAGCGCTATCGTGTCTCGCAGGATTTTGTCGGATCACCTTTCAGTGCCACAGTGGCGGATGACTTGATTCAAGTTATCGATGGGAATATGATTAAAGTTATGGCGTGGTACGATAACGAATGGGGTTATTCCAATCGTCTAATCGAAATGGCACTCTATGTGAGTGCCTATACACCGAAAGTTTAATTTTAATCTTACAGTAAGAGGAAAAAATGGAATTATTGAATATCAAAGAATGTGACATCTACGGCAAAAAAGTATTTATCCGATGTGATTTTAATGTCCCTATGGATGATTACGGCAATATTACCGATGATCGTCGTATCCGTTCGGCACTTTCAACTATCAGTTATTGTTTGGATCAAAAGTGTGCGATTATTTTAGCATCCCATTTTGGTCGTCCCAAAGGGGAGCCGGATGAGAAGTATTCTCTTGCTCCTATTGCAAGACGTCTTCATCAACTTCTAAAAATTGATATTCAAATGGCAGAGGATGTTGTCGGTGAGAGTGCGAAAAAACTCTCTTCCGAACTCAAAGGGGGAGAAGTCTTGTTACTGGAAAACCTCCGCTTTGAAAAAGGGGAGACGAAAAACGATCCGGAACTCAGTGCACTCTTAGCACACATGGCGGAAGTCTATATTAACGATGCATTTGGGGTGAGTCACCGTGCGCATGCTTCAGTCGAGGGGATTACGGAGCACTTTGATCAAGCCCATAAAGCTGCGGGATTCTTACTCCAAAAAGAGATTCAATTTTTTGGAACACTGTTGGAAAACCCTACTCGCCCGTTTGCGGCAATTGTCGGAGGATCAAAAGTTTCCGGTAAACTTGAGGCATTGATCAACTTGTTACCGAAAGTTGATAAAGTACTGATTGGCGGAGGGATGGCGTTTACGTTTCTCAAAGCATTAGGTCACGATGTCGGAAACTCGTTGGTTGAAGATGATTTGATTGAAGAAGCTCTTAAAATTATGGACGAAGCGAAGCGATTAGGGGTGAAATTTTACCTTCCCGTCGATGTGGTTGCCGCTGAGAAATTTGCACCGGATGCGATGAGCCGCCTGTGCAGTATCCAAGAGATCCCATCGGGTTGGATGGGCTTGGATATCGGGCCGGCAACGGTGAGATTGTATCGCCAGATTTTAGCCGATGTGCAAACGATTCTTTGGAATGGCCCGATGGGGGTCTATGAGATGGATCGCTTTGCGCGGGGATCGAATAAAATCGCCCATTTTGTAGCCGATTCCTATGCAACTACCGTAGTGGGCGGCGGTGATACCGCAGATTTGGTTCAGCGTATCGGCCTTGATGAAGAGATTACGTTTATCTCTACCGGCGGCGGGGCTTCTTTGGAGTTATTGGAAGGAAAAATTCTTCCGGGTGTTAAACCGTTGTTGAAATAAAAATTGAGAGTTAGAAGGAGATCGTTGTGATATTGTGTGCCAACTTTAAAGCGAATAAAACGCGCCAAGAGACACGAGCCTATATGGCAGTCGTGGAGTCCTTTGTCGGTGCAAACGATATCTCGGATACGATCATCGTATTTCCTCCGTTTACCGCATTGGAAGATCTTTCTCGCAATGTATTGATCGGTGTACAAAACGGCTATCCCGTCATAAACGGTGCCTATACGGGAGAGATCGCGCTAGAGCAGCTCGAAGAATTCGGTATTAAAACGATCCTTATCGGACACAGCGAGCGTCGACATATCATCGGAGAGACGCAAGAACAGATAGCGGCAAAATTTCGTTTCTTTGCCGAGCATGGATTCGCTATCGTGTATTGTGTCGGCGAACCTCTTGAGATTCGTGAAGAGGGAAATGAATCATTAATGGCGTATATCGAAAAACAATTTGAGGGGATTGACCTCTCTTATAGTGATTTGATTTTAGCGTATGAACCGGTATGGGCTATCGGGACTGGGCTTACACCTTCAAATGAAGATATTGTATGGGTACACAGTGCCCTTCGAGAGAAAACATCAGCACCATTGCTTTATGGCGGAAGTGTAAAAGTGGACAATGCAGGTGATATTATGGCACTCGACAACGTAGATGGTGTTCTTGTAGGATCAGCATCACTGAGTGCCAACGATTTTTGCGAGATGATCGCACAAGCCACAGAATTAAATACAGAAAAAGGGGAATAATAGATGTTAATGCAAGGTAAAAAGGGGTTGATCGTCGGATTAGCCAACGATAAATCGATCGCGTACGGGATTGCGCAAGCACTTCATGCTCAAGGGGCGCAAATGGCGTTTACTTATCTCAATGAAGCGTTGCAAAAACGGGTAGAACCTATTGCTGCGGGTTTTAACAACTCCCCTGTTTACAAACTTGATGTATCGGATGAGGCGGATATGGCCTCTATTGCTGAAAAAGTACGTGCCGATTTCGGAGAAATTGATTTTCTTGTCCATTCGGTTGCTTTTGCACCGAAAGAGGCATTAACGGAAGGTTTTATGAAAACTTCTAAAAGTGCGTTTCAGATTGCTATGGATATTTCGGTTTACTCGTTGATCGATTTGACCAACCGTCTTGAGAGTGTTTTAGCTCCGGGTGCATCTATTATCACCCTCAGTTACCTCGGCGGACCAAAATACATTCCGAATTATAATGTTATGGGGGTTGCGAAAGCGGCACTAGAATCAACTGTCCGTTATATGGCGGTAGAGTTGGGTGCTCTCAAAGGTCAGCGTGTCAATGCAATCAGTGCAGGACCGATCAAAACGCTAGCGGCCAGCGGTATCGGCGATTTTAAACAAATCCTAAACTGGAACGAGTCTAACGCACCGTTACGTAAAAACGTTACCATCGAAGAGGTAGGAAACTCGGCTATGTATCTTCTGAGTGATTTATCCAGCGGCGTGAGCGGTGAAGTTCATTATGTCGATGCGGGCTATAACATTATGGGTATGGCGGCAGTAGAGAAAAACGCTGAAGGTAAAAGCGTTTTTGTTTGGGATGAGAGAGAGTAATTTCAGAGTCAGCTTACAAAATCGCAAGCGATTTGAGCTCTCTGCTGAAGAGAACTCAGCGTTAGCGTAGCCAAGCGGGATTTTATTCCGATGGCGTGTTACTAATAGTTACTTACCAACAACCGGAAGAGTCCCCATCATTTCGATATGAGAAGGCTCTTTTGGCTTTCCTTCCTTCATTTTCGCTTTACTCTCATGATACGCTTTCCACTTATCCGCGTATTTTTGCAATGTAAAAGATTCATTATCATCCGTTTCAGGCACTTCGACCATTGTAGTAGTCGTTACAACGGTACCATCAGGCGCGGTTGTTTTCGTTTCAAGAGGGACGGTTTTTGTCATCGGTGTCCACTCTTCCTTGAGCCAGCTATCGAGTGAGCGCTGCATTGCCCCACCCTCGCTCACGGCAGTCGTGCTAGGTGAAACAGAATGTAACGAACTATTTTGAGAAGGGGCTACACCCTCACGATTAGCACAACCGGAGAGGATTAAAAGTGAAGCAGCAACTGAGACAAGAAGAGATGTTTGGGACATGTGAGAATCCTTTGAGTTATTTGATAAAATAATACTAAATTGAACTATACCATAAAGCGGCTCAGATTTATGAGGATTATTCATTTTGAAAATCATACAAAAATGTAATACTCCATAAAACAGGGCTCTTTAATCGGTAAATAGAAAGTAAACAAAATATTTTTTTTACAGCTATGTTTAAGAATAGCAGAGTTACAATTAACTCCGACGAAACAAAAACATAAGGTCAAGCTTAACTTAAGGAGAATCAATGAAGTTAGTTAAAATGAGTCTTGCAGCAGCAGTGTTGCTCGGAGCGAGCGCGTTCGCGTTAGACAATGTAAAAGTAAGCGGTGACGCTAAAGTTAATTATAGTACAAATGACAGTGGTACTGCCACGAATTCAGATATGTTTGATCAAAGCAATAGTGCAGCAGATACTGCGCTTCGTCTTGGTGTAACAGGTGATTTGCTTAAAGGTGTATCATTCGGTGTAACCGGTTATGCAGTTAGCACACTTGGTTTAGAAAATAACCTTGTTGCAAATACTTGGACATCTGGACACACTAACAGTGTAGAAGATAACTCATGGATCAGTGAACTTTGGTTGGCAAGTACAATGGGTAAAACTACGGCTAAACTTGGTCGTATGGAACTCGATACTCCATTAGCATTTTCTGAGTCATGGTCAGTTGCAAAAAATACATTTGATGCAGCAGTATTGATCAACCAAGATCTTCCGGATACGACTTTGGTCGGTGCATGGGTTGGAAAAGGCAATGGTGTTAATGCATTGTCACCGGTTGCTGGTATTGCATACGGCGAAGTAGCCGCATCAAAAGCTAACGGTTCAGCTGTAGGTCTTGATGGTTATATGGCTGCCGGTGCTAAATACACTACATTTGGCGAAGCAGGTGCATACGCAGCAGCAATCGTAAATAATTCTTTCAAACCTCTTACTGCACAAGCATGGTATTACGATGTTGCTAGTGTAGCGGATGCTTACTGGTTGCAAGCGGATATCAACTGTGAGTTGGTAAAAGGTCTAAAAATCGGCGGACAATATGCAGCTATCGATCCTAAAGGTGTAGTTGATTCAGTCACAATTGATGCAGGAGTTGGTCGTGCAAAAGATTCTTCAGGATATGCATTCAAACTTGCATACGAAGGTGTTCCAAACCTAAAAGTATCTGCTGCTTTCTCTGATGTAGATGAAGACGGTGTATTGAACATTGCGAATACTGCAACAAATAACATGGTTGCCGCTCAATCTAAATTGTACACAGAAGCATGGTGGAACTACGGGTACGTAGGTGCTCCAGGTGCGGAATCTTGGAACGTAACAGCTGAGTACGATGCAGGGTTTGCAAAAATCGGTGCATACTATACGGATGTTTCTATTGATAATAACGGTAATGCTGTTGTAGGCGTCTTAAATACTGTTAATGCAAGTAGAGCTGATAATACTGATATGACAGAAGTTGCAGTTACTGTTTCTAAATCATTCGGTCCTTTGGATGCAACTTTAGCTTACATCTCAACGGATGCTGATGATCAAAACCTTAATGCAGCTGGAACAGCTGGAAGTGGTTCTCAGTACAATACTGTTCAAGCATACTTGACTCTTAACTTCTAAGAGTTTTTTGCTTCTCACCCCTCACGGGGTGAACCCTCCTTTTATTTTCCCTTCACTCTTTCGCTATAATCATTCACATGAAATATTTTCTTAAATCAGTACTCTACACCTTTTTAATGCTTTTTTTAATCTCACTCCTATCTTTTGGTGCAATTCATATGGCACCGAACAGTTTTATGGGTGGTGAACTCAATCCCAATATGACCCCCGAAGCGATAGCACAGCTGCGTGCTATTTACGGACTCGATAAACCGCTATTACTGCAATATATGGATTGGGTAGGGAATCTTCTTACACTCAATTTCGGACTCTCATTTGTAAGCGGTGCACAGGTCTCTGAAGTAGTTTCGGATCGTTTGCCTGTAACGCTGTGGATGAATATTGTCGCTATGGCG
>DLUI01000072.1:0-7330 GCA_002742695.1 Sulfuricurvum kujiense
CGGAGATAGTAGGTCGATTTGAGACCCAGTTTCCATGCGAGCATATAGATATCGTTGAGATATTTTCCGCTGGCACGATCAAGGGTGATAAAGATATTGAGACTTTGTCCCTGATCGATCCATTTTTGACGGATTGCCGCCGCTTTGACAAGGATCGTTTGATCCAAATCATACGCCGGTGTGTAGTATCCCCACGTATCAGGGCTCAGTTTCGGCGCAACAACCGGAATAAGCCCTGAGAGATTCTCTTCAAACCACTTGCGTTTGTAGATCGGCTCAATCGTCTGCGTCGTCCCTGTAAGAATTGAGATAGAACTCGTCGGTGCGATCGCCATCAGATAGCCGTTACGCATCCCCTGCTTTTTGATCGTTTCACGAAGTTCATCCCACTCATAATTCGGAGCAAACAATCCGCCGCGATCCACAAGATTTTGTACCTCTGCGGTTGCGTGATCCATCGGGAGGATTCCACGGCTCCATTTAGAACCCTGATACTCAGCGTAAGACCCTTTTTCGACAGCGAGATTACTTGATGCGAGAATCGCGTTATAACTGACCGCTTCCATCACTTCATCGACTTTATCGAAATGCTCTTGGCTTCCCCATACGATGTGGTTCTCTGCGAGCATCTGTGCTTCACCCATTACACCCAAACCGATGGCACGGCTGCGTAGGTTAGTCCGTTTTACTTTTTCCAACGGATAGAAGTTCAGATCAATGACGTTATCGAGAGCACGAATCGCTACGGGAACGATGCGATCGATATCCTCTTTGGTGTGAACACGCGAGAGGTTAACGGATGCAAGGTTACATACCGCCGTCGCACCGTCCACTTTCTCTTTTTCGACGATATAGATCGGGCGTCCGCCGAGGGAATCGAGGGCGGTAACTTTGTTCGCCGGTTTTTCGATTCCGCTGTCGACTTTAACGATCTCATCTTCTTCATACGTCACAAACGATCCGTCTTCGTATTTGATTTTGATCAAATAGTGGTTCGGCTGAGTGTTTTGGAAAATTTCGGTACACAGATTTGAGCTGCGGATAATACCGAAATGGTCATTCGGATTGGCACGGTTGGCACTGTCTTTGAAACACAAGAATGGACTCCCCGTTTCAAAGTACGACGTTAAGATTTTTTTCCATAAATCTTTTGCTTTTGTGTGCTCTTTTACGATATCAGGATCTTGTTCGAGTTCAAGGTACCGTTTTTCAAACTCCGCTCCGTAAAGCTCACTAAGCTCTTTAACATCAAACGGATCGAACATCGTCCAGATTCCGTCTTCGACGACACGCTTCATAAACATGTCATTAATCCACAATGCCGGAAATAAATCGTGGGCACGTCGTCGCTCTTCCCCTGAGTTTTTCTTCACATCAAGGAAATCTTTAACATCCATGTGCCACGGCTCGAGATAGACGGCGATAGCCCCTTTACGAGTTCCGAGCTGATCGACCGCGATAGCGATGTCGTTGGTGATTTTCAAAAACGGTACGGTTCCGCCGGCGGCGTTTTTATGTCCGTCGATAAACGATCCCATGGCGCGAACCTGCGTCCAATCCCAACCGATCCCTCCGCCAAATTTAGAGAGCAATGCCATCTCTTTGTAGGCATCAAAAATCCCTTCGATATTATCGGGAGCTGAGCCGATATAGCACGAGCTAAGCTGATGACGGTTTGTACGGGCGTTAGAGAGAGTAGGGGTTGCCATCATCACTTCGAATTTAGACATCATATCGTAGAACTTTTTCGCCCAACCCTGACGATCAGACTCGTTTTGTGCTAAGAACATCGCGACAGCCATAAACATATGCTGAGGGAGTTCAATCGGATCGCCTTGACGGTCTTTGATCAAATAGCGGTCATACAATGTTTTAACGCCGAGGTAGTTAAACTCTAAATCGCGCTCAGGGACGATGTACGCATCTAAATCTGCTAAATTGTATTTATCTCTAAGACCAAGAAGAATGCGCCCTTCGGCTTCACCACGTTCAAAGTAGCTCTCTAAGCTTCCGTATCCTGTAAAACCGTTTACACGATGGTATAAATCGTACAAGAAGAGACGAGACGCTACAAAGGTCCAGTTAGGAGAATCGATATCGATCTTATCGACTGCTGTTTTAATAAGGGTATGCTGAATCTCATTGCTGTTAATCCCGTCACGAAACTGGATTTGGGCATCCACCTCCAACTCGCTTTGCGAAACATTAATCAGTCCCTTTACGGCAGCAGACGTATATTTTTGAATCTTCGTAATATCTAACGGCTCACGACGTCCGTTACGTTTAACAATAGTTAACATTTTTCTTCCTCACACTCTCTAAAAGCTGTATTATAATCACTGAATATTGTATTGTTTCTTATGTCAAAAAAAACTATTTTTATGATAATTATTTAAACACCCGTGCAAAAATTTTATCCACATTTTTAGTATAGTAATCAAAGTTGAAACATTCACGAATTGCCTCTTCACTCAAAGAGTTACGTAATTCTTCATCCGCTAACAAATATTGAAGATAGAGGGATTCCCCTTTTTCATTAACGGCACTGTTTCCTTGTTGCAACCCCTCCCATACTTTCATCGCATTGCGTTGAACAATGCGGTACGCATCTTCACGACTTACCCCTTTAAGAGGAAGTTCGAGTAAAACACGTTGAGAAAAAACCAAACCGCCGGTTAGGTTGAGATTACGCATCATGTTTTCAGGATAGACAACGAGGTTAGCAATAACACTGTTAAAACGGTGAAGCATGAAATCGCTCGTGACAAAACTGTCCGGCAACCAGAAACGCTCAGTTGAGCTGTGAGAGATATCACGCTCATGCCATAACGCTACGTTTTCCATCGCAGGGATAACATAGGCACGAACCATCCGCGCTAACCCTGTTATGTTTTCAGTCAAAATCGGATTACGCTTGTGAGGCATTGCGCTTGAGCCTTTTTGCCCTTTAGCGAAAAACTCTTCACACTCATACACTTCAGTGCGTTGCCAGTGACGAACCTGTACCGCAAATTTCTCGATCGAGCTTGCCATCAATGCGAGCGCCGAAGCGAGACGTGCATAACGATCACGTTGGATAACTTGGTTTGACGCAGGAGCTGATTTAAGCCCTAACGCTTCACACGTATACTCTTCAAGTTCTAACGGTGCGTGAGCAAAATTTCCCATCGCCCCTGAAACTTGACCGACACAGATCACTTCCATTGTTTGTTCCAAGTTTGTCAAATGGCGCGCCATCTCATCGTACCAAACCGCTAACACCAAACCAAACGTAATCGGCTCGCCGTGAATACCATGTGAGCGTCCCACCATTAAAGTCATCTTATGCTCTTCGGCTCTTGTTTTAATCGAGGCCATAACCATTTTGACATCTTCGATAATCAATTCCAATGAATCACGCATTTGTAATGCGACAGCCGTATCAACCGTATCTGAACTTGTCATACCATAATGGAACCAGCGACTCTCTTCTCCGAGAGTTTCTGAAACGGATGTCGTAAATGCAATCAAATCGTGACGAGTGATCGCTTCGATCTCATCAATACGCTCTACAGAGAATCCTGCGTTCTTAACGATTTTCTCTGCATCTTCATCGGGGATGAGACCCAATTTATTCCACGCAACGACAACCGCCTTTTCAACATCGAGCCACGCTTGATATTTTGCTTGGATACTCCATTTGGATTTCATCTCTTCTCTGGCGTAACGATCTACCATATCTGCTTCCTTACTATGCTAAAATGCGCTTTATATATCGCGCTTAAACTATATCTTTAGTCTATCTAACCCTCCCTAAAAAGGAATTAAATTGCCCTTCATTACCAAACAACTTCACTCTCCGACTCGTCAAAAAGCGTTTCGCTTTTTAATGCAAGAGTTAGGGATAACCCAAAGCGAAGCGCAACGTTTAATTGCTAAAGGGCGTCTTTCACAAGAGGGAGAAGTGATGGCGAACAATGCGGGGTTTATCGAAGGGACTTTTGATTTTATTTGTTTTGAACCTTTGACGTTAGGACTAGAACCTACGTTTGTCGAAGAAGAATTTGCCGTCTATGATAAACCGAGCGGTCTTCTCGTCCATCCTCAAAACAGACACACTCCGTACTCTCTCAACGATGAGATCAAACACCGTTTCGGACATGACGCTAACATTACCCATCGGATTGATCAAGAGACAAGCGGTTTGGTTCTAGCCGCTCGAAATAAAGTATCCGAACGTTCTTTAAAGATGATGTTTGAAGAGCGCCAAATTACAAAAAAATATTTAGCAATGGTTAGAGGACATCTGGCAGAGCCTCTCGATATAGAGGAGCCTCTGCTGCGTCGTGAAGATGCTAGTTCTATTATCCGTATGATTGTGCGCGTTCATCCTGAAGGAAAGCCCTCTCGAACCTTTATAAAGCCTCTGGAATATTTTCCCGATATTAATGCGACTCTTGTTGAAGCCTCTCCGTTTACGGGGCGTCAGCATCAGATACGGGTTCATTTGTTCCACGTGAAACATCCGATTGTCGGTGATCCGATTTATGGACAAGACGAAAATGACGCTGTCCGCTTTTTAGATAGAGAGATGTCTAACGAGGAACGCTTTATCAATACCGGCGCATCACGTCTATTACTACATGCCCATTCACTAGAATTTACCTACAATGAGATTCCTTACCATGTTATCTCCAAAGAAGATTTTGTATCTCAGTGTTTCGATGCGATGAAAGAGAAATAAATCCATGCCGTTCATCACCAAAAAATTGCATTCGCCTGAACGTCAAATGGCACTGCCCTTTTTAATAAAAGAACTTGGACTCTCACGAAGTGAAGGACAACGTCTGATTGCCAGAGGACGTCTCACCCAAGACGGTATCGTTATGTGTGATCAATTCGGCTTTGTTGAAGGCGATTGTGAATTCATCTGTTTTGAACCCGTTACCCGAGGATTCAAACCGATGTTTGTTGCTAACGACTTTGCAGTGTATGACAAACCGAGCGGTTTGAGTGTTCACCCCCATAGCCGACAATCTCCCTATACGTTGAATGATGAGATAAAACATCAATTCGGTGAGGATGCTAACGCAACCCATCGTATCGATCAAGAGACGAGCGGATTGGTTTTAATCTCTCGTCATAAAAACAGCGAATCTGTTTTAAAGAGGTTATTCTCAGAACGTGCTATAACCAAGAAATATCTTGCGATGGTAAGAGGGGAGGTAAAGGAGCAAATTGATATTCAAGAACCTCTATTTCGAATTGACCATCCCAATCTTTTGATCAGTATGGTTGTTAAAGTTGACCCTAAAGGGAAACCTGCCCATACCATTATTAAACCGCTTCGTTACTTTCCACAGTACGATATGACACTCGTAGAAGCCTCACCGCTTACGGGACGTACCCATCAAATACGGGTTCATTTGTTCCACGTGAAACATCCGATTGTCGGTGACCCTGTCTACGGCCCTGATGAAGAAGAGGTCACACAGTTTATAAAAAAAGAGTTGTCACCCGAGGATCGATTGAGAATAGGGGGATCAACTCGGTTGTTACTTCATGCCCATTCACTTGAATTTACGTATGAAAATGAGCATTTTTGCATTGTCTCTGAGAAAGATTTTATACAAGAGTGCTTTGAGGCGATGGGTATTTCAAGAGGGTAATCAGGTAGCGTTATTAATATAGCGCTGCCGCTTCGCCTCTTTTATTTTACGGATATCGACAAGAATATAGCCGTCGATACAGTTGTTAAAATCGGTATCGATTCCAAAATCCATAAACTGAACGCCCCCCTCTTCACACAGTTCACTGTATTGTTTATAGAGGGTAGGGACAGAGACATCCAACGCTTTGAGATAGTCTTTGAGCACTCTAAAATCCTCACTGTAATTCTCACCACTGAAGAGTATTTTGAACTCTTCCTGAACATAATCGGATAAGCGAAAAGGGGATTTGGCTTTTACCATCGTATGATTTGCACCGAAATAGAGGGTATAAAAATAGACCAATGCCTCTTGCGCATGTTTAGGAAAACTCCCTGAAATACTCACCGGTCCCATCATATATTTAATATGCGGATTATGACTGAGATACGCACCGATCCCTTGCCACAAATAATCCAACGCTCTGCTTCCCCAATATTTCGGCTGCACAAAACTGCGTCCCAACTCTATTGCATCCTCCAATACCGTATCAAACTGCTCATTCATCGTGCACAAATCAGACATATAAAGTCCCTCTCGCCCCAGCCAAGAGAGAATCCATTCGCATTCGCCGATACGATACGCTCCTGCAATCTCTAACGCTTCATCGTCCCATAATACCAAATGGTGATAATAACGATCATACGCATCGATATCGCGTGCATGACCACTCCCTTCTCCTACTTTTCGAAAAGAGTACTCTCTGAGGCGCCCAATCTCATTGAGTATGTTCGGAGCATTTTCTTGTTCGATAAGATAAATTTCTTTGTTATCGCTCGTTAATCCTAACAACTCCCCTTTACGAAGTTCAGCTCTAAGCTCTTGACGAGAAACCGGATGGGCAATTGAACACTCTGTCGGATAGATCCCTTTTTTCCCTTGAGCAATTCGGAGAAGATGTTTTCGAAATAATTTTGCATGTCTTTTTTCCGTGAGATTAAAATCGCTGAGTGCTTTTTCACTCACCATCTCCCCGATGGTAAAATCAAATACACGGTTACGTGCGGCAAATATTTCATGACTGAGTAGCAATCCACCAAGCGGTTTATAAACCCATGAGAGGAGATAAAAGAGTGGGCTATTTTTCCCTTTTATATAGATAGGGAGAATCGGTGTGGTATTGCGCTTGGCAAATTTAATAAATCCCCCTTTCCAAGTACCTTCTTTGATACCGAATAATCCAGCACGGGAAACTTCACCTGAGGGGAAAAAGATAACGGCTTCCTCAGCTTGCAACGCCTTATCAATCTGCTGTAGGGCATATTTGGAAACTCTATCATTTATATTGTCCACACCAATCATATACTCTTTGAGTTGTGTAATTTCACCTAACATACGATTGGCAACAATTTTCACTTTTTTGTCTTGACGAACTGAGCATACCATCTGAATCAAACAAAGGGCATCTAACGCCCCTAAAGGATGATTGGCAACAATTATTACTTTACCCATCGTAGGAATGTTTTCGATCTGTTTATGAACGGTTTTATACGAAACATTTAAATGTTCCAAAACAGCATCAATAAATTCTAATCCGCTTTTCTCTTGATGAATCTCCATAAAGCGGTTAATCGATTTTTCATGAAGAAGCAGACGGGTTAATCCAACAATCGTTTTTTTTATCACCGTTGGATATCGAAACA
>DLUI01000072.1:7410-32355 GCA_002742695.1 Sulfuricurvum kujiense
TTAAAGCCCTAAAAATAGGGATTTCAGGCTATATAAAGGAAGAGTGATTCAGGGTATATTTAGATAAAGAATTTCTGAAGTGGAGAAGATTTTTTCATCATTTCCCGTAATAAAGGGGTTTAGTTATTCACAATCCTCTCACAGTGTGAATATTACACACTTAGGAAAAAAATGAACTATTTTTTTGGAATTCAGAAATCTTTTAGGGGGTTAACAGAGAGTAACACTTAAGTCGCTCATCAATCGAAAATTATTAAGGGAGTCTAAGACTCTTTCGATACACTTCTGACTTAGCGACCTTCCTGGTGTGTTGGTCGCTTATCCTTTTTCTATCCTATAATTTTAATACTGCTCTTTCGTGATTCTTGCGCTTTTTTATTCAAATCGAGTTTTACCCTTTGTGCATGCGTTATTGCTACTGCCATAGCATCGGTAATATCCAGCGGTTTTATCTCTTTTGTAATCCCTAGAATCTGTTTTACCATAAATGCCACTTGCTCTTTTGCCGCTTTCGCTTTTCCCGTCAACGCTTTTTTAACCTGCAACGGCGTATATTCGGCAAACATTCCATACTCCTGTAAAAGCTTCAACGTTATTGCTCCGCGAAACTGAGCGAGCTTTAGCACCGTTTTAGGATTATGGGCATAAAAAATATCTTCCATGGCTACTTCATCAATTTTATGGGCAGCGAAAAGTTGTTCGATTGCTTCTGCCACTTGGGGAATTTGGTATTGAAGTGCTTCGGCTTTTATTTTAATAAGTCCTGCTTCGATAAGTCGTATTTTTTGACCCTCAATGGCCACAATCGCATATCCGCAATTTCGAGTTCCGGGATCGATACCTAAAATATTCATTTTTTTCCTATTCACATGGGTGAATAAAAGATATTCACCATTTCTTTGATCCTAATTATAGGCAAATATCGGTATTATTCACATCACTATTCACACGAAGGGAAAAGATGAATTCGATCGGTAAACAGGTTTTGAATGCACTCAAAGGGGAGATCAATGAGATCGACTACCAACGCTACATCAAACAACTCACCTATGATGAAGCTGAATCAAAAAGTAACTTGGCTATTTTTCGTGTCCCCAATGCTCTAATAGCCAACTGGGTTCGAACTAAATTTGCCGATAAAATTGCTCATCTGTTCGAAATTAAAACCAATATCAAACCTACCGTATCAATTTTGATCCAATCTTCAACTATCCCTACATCTACTCAGAATGCTTCTGTACCTGCTAATTTAGAGCGTTCCGGCGGTTCTTTACTGAATCCCTCTTATACGTTTCAAAACTTTGTTGTAGGAGATTCCAATAATTTTGCGTTTATCGCCGCTAAAAATGTAAGCGAAAAGCCGGGTGTTGTTTATAATCCCCTCTTTATCTACGGAGGTGTCGGTTTAGGTAAAACCCATCTGATGCAATCGGTCGGTAATGTAATGTTGGCACAGGGAAAAACGGTTATTTATACCTCAGTAGAACAATTTTTAAATGATTTTTCACGCCATCTCAGTAATCGCACTATGGATCGGTTCAAAGACAAATACCGTAAATGTGATTTGCTCCTCATCGACGATATCCAATTTCTCAGCAACAAAAATCAAATCCAAGAAGAGTTCTTTCACACCTTTGATGCGCTTCGTAATGAAAATAAGCAAATCATTATTACCTCCGATAAACCCCCTAAAAAAATCGGAGGACTCGAAGAACGGCTCAAAAGCCGTTTTGAATCGGGTCTTGTTGCCGATATCCAACCTCCCGAACTCGAAACGAAGATCGAAATCATTAAGAAAAAATGTGAGATTAACCGTGTCAAGCTCGACCGTGAAGTGATCAACTACGTCGCGACGATTATCGAAAATAACACCCGTGAAATCGAAGGTATCCTCTCTAAACTCAATGCCTATTCACAACTTATGGGTGTCGATATCACGATCGAATTTGCCCGAAACGTCCTCAAAGAGCAAATGGCAGAAAAACGGAGCAATATTACCACTGACCTTATTATGGAAACCGTGGCGAAAGAGCTCAATATCAAACCCAGTGAAATCCGTTCAAAAAGCCGTAATAGCAACATCGTTTACGCCCGCCGAATTGCTATCTATCTTTCACGTTCACTAACACCGAATTCAATGCCTCAACTCGCTCAATATTTCGGAATGAAAGATCACACGGCAGTTAGTCATACCATGAAAAAAATTCAAGAGTTAATGAAAAACGATGAAGATTTCCGAGTTAAAATAGAAGAACTCTCCAATAAAGTCTCAGTTGCAACGCCTGAATAAATTATTTGGTTTGTAAAGCCCTTTTAAAAAAGCTATAATTCGTACATAAGTGAATAGATGTGAATGAAAGAGAATCGGTTCATCACATCACCAATGCAGGAGAGATGGGAGTTAATGGTGTGTTTTCACCCATTCACACCCCCTTATTACTAACTATTATAATTAATGCTTTATATAATAAAAGGAGTCTTTTATGAAAATCACCATTGACAAGTCGGTCTTGGAAAATATCCTTCTTCATCTTCAACCTTTTTTAGAGAAAAAAGATACATCACAAATTACTTCCCATATTCTACTTTCAACAGATGGCAGAACCCTTACCGCTAAAGCTACTGATTATGAAATAGGTCTCTCTATTCAAACCAATTCACTCAGTGTAGAAGAACCCGGTTCCCTTACCGCAAACGGTAAAAAGCTTCTTGATATTATCCGTATCCTCAAAGATGAAGAAGTTGAACTCACTCTTGATAAAGATACACTCCTTATTCGACAAAAAAGATCGAATTTTAAACTCCCTACCTATAAAAGTTCAGAATTTCCAGCATTCCCGACAACAGATGGAAAACCAAACATTGCAATCAATTCACATCTTTTGATTGAGTCATTGAAAAAAATAACTCCTGCAACGGATACCAATAATCCGAAATTTGAACTTAACGGTGCATTGATCGATATTAAAAGCAATCAGATCAATTTTGTTTCTACCGATACCAGACGTCTCGCTCTTGTTCACATAGAGAGTCAGAATGATGCAGAACTCTCCATCATTGTCCCTAAAAAAGCGATTATCGAAATACAAAAACTTTTTACCGATAACATTGAAATTTATTATGACAATACCCATCTCATAATCAAATCCGAAGACTCTCTTTTTTATACTAAACTCATTAACGGTAAATTCCCTGATTACAGCCGAATTATCCCTAAAGACGCTCAACGTGTTCTAACCCTTCCAAAAAGCGTCATAGTGACCGCTATCAAGCAAATTACGACTATTTCCAATGATCTGAAACTCACTTTCCAACATGATGCTATTTTATTTGAAAGTTTGAGTGACGACAATATCGAAGCAAAAACAACGGTAGAAATAGAAAACGGATTTGAAACACCGTTTATTCTCGCGATTAACAGCCGCTATATTTTGGATTTCTTATCTCAAGTCAATAGTACTGAATTCACCCTCGAAGCCAATGAATCGAATCAACCGTTTGTTTTAAAAGATCAAAATTTTAAAACTATCGTAATGCCGATTGTGATTTAATCTATTTTTTTTCTCTCTTTCTCTCCCCTTTTTAGGGGTTATTCCTCATAAAACCTATTTTTTAGTTTCACTACGGTAAAATAAAGCATTAAACACGCTTAAAAGCTGGAGCAACTATGGAAAATTACGGTGCTAGTAATATTAAAGTCCTCAAAGGTCTCGAAGCCGTTCGAAAACGACCCGGTATGTACATCGGTGATACCGGTCATCGCGGGCTTCATCATCTAATCTACGAAGTCGTTGATAACTCTATCGATGAAGCGATGGCAGGGCATTGTGATACGATCACGGTAACGTTAACTAAAAACGGCACTGCAGTCGTCAGCGATAACGGTCGCGGTATTCCGACCGATATGCACCCGACGGAGGGAATATCAGCGGCTACGGTTGTTTTGACCGTATTGCATGCCGGTGGTAAGTTTGACAAAGATACCTATAAAGTCTCGGGCGGTTTGCACGGGGTAGGGGTATCGGTTGTTAATGCACTCTCATCAGATTTGAAAATGACTATTTTCCGTGAGGGTCAATCGTTTGAACAAAATTTCAAATGCGGTATCCCTCAAGAGCCGTTAGCGGTTACCGGAACAACCCGTAAACGTGGAACAACAATCGAATTTTTTCCGGATCCTTCCATCTTTACTGAAACCATTATCTTCGATTACGACTATTTGGCAAAACGTTTCCGCGAGCTCGCGTATCTCAATCCGCGTATTACCATCGTTTTCAAAGATGACCGTAACGGCGCCAGCAATACCTATCACTTCGAGGGCGGTATCAGCCAATTCGTTACCGATGTGAATAAAAAAGTAGTTGTAGCCTCTCCGTTTGCATTCAGTGAAAAAATCGAAGATATCGAGATGGATATCGCCGTGATGTATAACGACAGTTATGACGAAAAAATGTTCACGTTTGTCAATAACATCAATACCCCTAACGGCGGTACTCACGAAGCCGGTTTCCGTGCGGGACTTACCCGTGTTATCTCCAACTATAACAAACAAAACGGTAACGCTAAAGAGAAAGATATCCCATTATCGGGTGAAGATGTCTCTGAGGGTCTTATCTGTGTTGTCTCCGTTCGTGTACCGGAACCGCAGTTTGAGGGTCAAACCAAAGGGAAACTCGGAAATACCTATGTTCGACCGTTGGTTCAAAAAGTAACCTACGAAAAACTGACCAAATATTTCGAAGAGAACCCGATTCAAGCCAAAGCCATCATCCAAAAAGCTCTTATGGCGGCACGCGGACGCGAAGCGGCTAAAAAAGCGCGCGAACTCACCCGTCGTAAAGATGCTATGACGGTGGGAACCTTGCCGGGTAAATTGGCAGACTGTCAAAGCAAAGACCCTGCAATCAGCGAACTTTATCTGGTGGAAGGGGACTCTGCGGGCGGTTCGGCTAAACAAGGACGTGACCGCGTTTTCCAAGCGATTTTGCCGCTCAAAGGTAAAATTCTTAACGTTGAAAAAGCACGTCTCGATAAAATTCTAAAATCCGAAGAGATCACAAACATGATCACCGCGCTCGGCTGCGGAATCGGTGAAGAGTTTAACGAAGATAAACTCCGTTACCACAAGATCATCATCATGACCGATGCCGACGTCGACGGTAGCCATATTCAAACATTGTTATTGACCTTCTTCTTCCGTTATTTGCCGAAAATCGTTGAAAACGGCTACCTTTATTTGGCACAGCCTCCATTGTATCGCTATAAAAAAGGGAAAAAAGAGATTTACTTTAAAGATGACCGCGTTATGAATGCCTTCTTGATCGAAAACGGTATCGAAGCGTTAGAATCAGAAGAGTTAAATGTAGGTGTTAACGACCTTGTCTCTTTCTTCAAAATGGTTGACCATTACCGCAGTACCCTCGATGCGTTAGAGCGTCGTTATGCACTCGTTGAATTGATCCGTTATTTCATTGAAAATCCGGATTTGATTGCATTGCCGCTTAAAGAGATGTATACCAAAGTCGAAACATTCTTAACGGCTCAAGGCAATAACATCCTCTCTAAAAGTGTGAGTGATGAAGATATGCACCTCTTCGTTCAAACTAAAGAGGGATTGGAAGAGTTGCATATCAATGATGAACTTTTTGCTTCTCCTCATTTTGCTGAAGCCAATTACATTTTCCAAAAAATTCAAGATTGGAACTTGCCGTTGAAGGGTGATTTATTGGAGTTACTGACCCAAATCACCGATTATGCGAAGAAAGGCTCTTACATCCAACGCTACAAAGGTCTCGGGGAGATGAATCCTGAACAGCTTTGGGAAACAACAATGACTCCTGAAAACCGTGTATTGCTCCGCATTACCATTGATGATTTTGAATCCGCGGGTGATTCGTTCAATCTCTTTATGGGTGATGACGTCGAGCCGCGCCGTAACTATATCGAAACGCATGCTAAAGACGTCAAGCATTTGGATATATAATTTTTATGACCTATACTGAGCAAAAAGAGAGGGAACACCGCTTTGCTTTAGCATTGCGGATGGGATTACCTATCTTCTTTCTCAGTTCGGTTACCCTCTTTGCCCTTCTTACGCAGAAATATACGACGTTTGCCTCATTATTGATATTATCAATAGCACTGTTGGGGATAATGGTCTATTTTATTTTTTATCTTATTTATCAAAGTTCCCACGAGAATATCACCGATTCAATAACCCACACTTTTACCCAAGACTATTTTTTCAAGTTAGCGGCCAAAGCACTTCGAAAAAACACCCAGACGATTATGATGATAAACGTTGAAAATTTATGGTCCATTAATGAGCGTTACGGAATTAAAAACGGTGACAGAGCCCTCAAAAGCACGGTTTTGAAATTAGATCATTTTTTCCGTGAAAAAGGGATCGATAAACTCCCTATCGGACGGTATAAAGGGGGAGACTTTTTACTTTTACTAGCGGGAGAAAAAGAGAAATACCGTATCCTTCTTGAACTTTTTTTGAGCAAATATCAAAATTATGTCGATAACGAGATTGAAATACGGTTGGAAGCGGTTATGGTTGATTCTCGCCTCTCAGATGATATAGAACTCTTAACTAGCCGTTTGTATGAGCTTCATAATAACCGAATCGGTGTGGAAAAAGAGGAATATTATTCTATTAATGAGCTTGAACAGGAGATACTCGAAGCGTTAGAAGAAAAACAGTTTTCAGTCGGATTCTGGCCTGTATGTTGTGATGAATATACCATTTTCGATACCACAGTCAAACTGATTGATTCGCACAATAGGTTTATTCATCAAAGCCAATATATCCCTGTTTTGAATCGACTCAATAAAATGCGTATCCTTGAGGGCGATGTTCTCGAAATGGTAGGGGGGATGTGTGACAACCAAAATAGGCATTTTGTATTGACTATCTCTTCGGTTACGCTTCGCAACCCCCATTTTTTTGAACACGCCCTTACGCTATTTGAACGCTATCCCCTTGCGCGTCACAAGATCACTCTATTATTTGAAGAGAAAGAGTATTGTCACCAGTTGGAGCGCTTTGCTCATCAAATTGCCCATTATCGAAAAGCGGGATACAAAATAGGGTTGGATCGTTTGGGCGGTTATCACACGACGCTTCTGTATCTCAAGGAGTTAGAAGTGGATGTTGTCCGTTTCGATACCCTTTACAGCCGTAATATCAAAAAAGCAGGGTACCAAAATATCATACAGGGGCTAAATCTGAGTGCGCATCTATGCGGAGCAAAAACGTGGATCTCGATGATAGAAGACTCCTATACCGATCAGCTTTGCCAATCCCTTAAAATTAATTACCGACAGGGAAATTATCTGGGTAAAATTTTGAAACAAGACCAATTATAAGGATGAGTATGAAATACGGAGAACAAATTGTAGAAAATTTTAATATTGAAAAAGATTTTGAAATTTGGCCCAATCAACACGAACGTGATTATGTGATCAAGGTAACCTTACCGGAATTTACATGTTTGTGTCCGCGTAGCGGATATCCCGATTTTGCGACCATTTACGTCGAATACACGCCGGATAAATGGGTGGCTGAACTCAAAGCAATCAAACTGTACATTAATTCGTTCAGAAACCGCCATATTTCGCACGAAAACAGTGCAAACGAGATCTATTCAACCTTCGAGACAAAAATCGCTCCTAAGCGCTTAAAAGTCGTTGCCGACTATTATCCACGCGGAAACGTCCATACCGTTGTTGAGATCGACAGCGAAAAAATGGTAGAAGAGAAATAAACGGCTAATTTTGGGAGGGGAGATACCCTCCCACCGTAAGATCAGAATTTATAGGTGTAGGTGAGATTAGCACTGCGTCCCCAGTGATGAGGGATCGTATCGCTTCCGTTGGTGTAATTGAGATTAGGGGTATAGACCTCTTCGTCCAAAATATTATCCAGATACAGAGAGAGCAAAGAGCGGTTCGCTTTTCCAATACCCCATATTTTTCCTGTATCAATCGATATATTGGCCGTTAAAAGATTATAGGGATCGGCTTTATGGTTTCTTTCTACGGCACCGTTGGTCTCCGTTAAATCGGTTGATGTGCCGATATAGCTGTTAAAGAGAGCGATATTCATTCCGTAGATCCCCCCGTAGGAAGCGCCTGCTTTTGCCATAATGTTAGGGGCAAAGGTGCTCTCTTCTACTCCGCTGTTTGTTTTGTTAATCTGATAGCTGAAATTGCCTAAAGCGGTGAAATCTTCATTCAGCTCAATTCTAGCTTCTGCCTCTATCCCCTGAAAGCGTACGTATCCCTGATTGTCAAACGTTGAGCGACCGGGTGAATACGGAACTCTTACAATCAAATTTTTAAGCATGGAATCATATAGGGCGACTGAAAAGTAGTATTTTGATGTTTGGTAGATGAGCTGCGCGTCATAGGTTTCCACTTTCTCCGGATCAAGTGAAGAATTGCCTAAAAGTGTCGGTGCATTGATTTTTGCTTCTTGAAGGTTCGGTGAACGATATGCTTCGCTGTAGAGGAGTTTAAGCCACCAGTTATCTCCGAATCCCTGAATAAATCCGGCTCTTCTAGAGAGATCACTCTGGGTATCCTCAGGCTTATTCAGTTGAATTCCGGCAATAACTTTTTGTTTCGGGGAGAGCATATAATCGATTTGAGCGTAGGTGCTTTTGCTACTCATTTCGGAATAGGGAAATCCCGTTTTGAATTCTGTTTCATAATTTGAAGAGTTGGCACCGAAGAGGATGTTAAGATCGGTGGCGACATTGCCTCGAACGATCACTTCTGCCATATCGTAGCGGTCTTTATAGTGATTACGCCCGCCCGCTTCGCTGATCTGCCAATCGAATTCGCCCAAATTAACGGTATAGTTGAAGGAGACATCCCATCCGCTCGTAATGTCGTAGAGATATCCGACATCGAGATAACTTCTTTTCTTTTTCATCAGTGATGAGGGGAGTTGAAAGGAAGAACCACCGCTATCGGCATCATTATTCATCACCATTGCATTCAGGGTTACCCCTTTGTACTTGCCGTTTATGACCACATTATCACTATCTTCGCCCGACTCATAGGTTCCTGCTATATTGTCTTTATCAATGACATTGCTAATGCTATCGCCGTTGGCACGAATAGCGTTGACCCCGATGTTCAGACTGTAGTCGGTACCCCCCACTAGTGTGGTGAGCTGAAGCTGAGTACGATTGAAACTTCCCGCTCCGATATCGACGCGGGTTTCATTGATCGACTTTTGCGCATCTTTGGTAATGATATTTATGACTCCCGCCATTGCATTAGTGCCGTAAATGACGGAACCGGGGCCGCGAATCACCTCTATATGGTCAACCATTTCCAAAGGAAAGCCAAGATATATATCGAAGTTAAATCCGCCGTCCGTCCCATCATGTATCGGACGCCCATTGAGAAGAACGACGACCGATCCGTCTTGATGTGCTCCGTTCATCGCTCTAATGGAAGTTTTGTTATGTGGGCGTTGATGGGAGCTCAGAACCTGTGTACCTACAAGGCGGTCAATGACATCCCGTAAATGTCTTGCTCCGTATTGATGGATTTCTTGAGACGTCACAACGGTAATAACCCCCGGTGCCAAATGCTGGCTTTCATCACGCCGTGAGGTGCTTGTGACTTGAATATTAAGGAGATCCTCGAGAGAAAGGGGAGACAAATCAGAGGAATCATCAGCCTGAAGAAGGGAACATGAAAGTACTGTTGCTAAAAAAACATTTTTCATGGAGGACTCCATTTATAAAATAAGACAATAATAACACTCTTAACTTAAAGATATTTAAGAAATAAAATCTTTGGTTGAATCGGGGAGATTAATGGGAAGGGTGAGCGTAAATTTTACCCCTGTTTGACGCTCGGTGTCGATTGTAATTTCACCCAAGAGTTTTTGGGTAATAAGATTATAGACGATATTGAGTCCTAATCCGGTTCCTCCGGCATTTCGTTTGGTAGTGGTAAACGGCTCAAAAGCGATCTTTTTGATTTTTTCATCCATACCGACCCCGTTATCGGTATACGTTAAAACAAGATGGTGTTTATCCGCTTCGAAATGGATCGTGATAGTAGCGTTTTGTGTGGATTCGTTAAAGCCGTGAAGCAAAGAGTTCTGGATAAAGTTGCTGATGATTTGAGCGTATACGCCGGGGTAGGACTTGATTATAAGAGCATGATCCCCCTCTAAATTTACGGTTACCGGTATTTTTTTTAGTTTGTTATGGAATGTGAGAAGAATCTCTTCAAGATATTCATAGAGGTTGAATTCCTGCTTATCTTCCACGCTTTGATCAACGGAAATACGTTTAAAACTGCGAATGAGATTCGCAGCATGATTAATGCTTTTAAGAAGTAAGTGGGAGGTTTCATTTAATACCGTAAGCTTTTGTTCCATAAATGATTTTTTGAGCGTCCCCTCTTCCATTTGCCGAAGGAGCTGTTGTGTTTCTCTGACAATAATGGAGCCGCCCGTAATCGCATTGCCAAGAGGCGTATTGACTTCATGGGCTACACCGCTGACAAGATTTCCGAGTGCTGCCATTTTTTCAGATTCTACCAGTTGAAGTTGTGCTTTTTTTAGTGTTTCAAGAGAGTCTTGAAGCTCTTGAGTCCGTGCTGCAACCCGTGATTCCAAATGGGACGTCAGCGATTCGGTTTCGCTTAAGAGATGGTTAAAAGCATTATACAAATAAGCGATTTCATCTTGATTATTATGGGTAACACGAAGCGAATAGTTGTTGTTTTCCGCTACCTCTTTGGCTGTTTCAGTCAACGTGAGTATCGGTTGAAGAATTTTTTTGCTTAGTATACGTGACACCACATAGACAAAAAGGATTAAGCCGATCGAAAAAATAGTGACGGCAGTTAATAGATCCACAATAAACGAGGTAATACGATCCGTTTCTCTCTCGATATAGAGGTAACCCAAAAGTTGATTGTTTTGTTTAATCTCAAGGGTGGTCTTCAAACTCCCCAGCATCCACGGAAACGAACTTGGGTTTTCAAACCGTGTTCCCAAAGGGAAGATATCGTTTGGAAGCGGTCGGTTTTCGGGGTTAAACGAAGTCAAAGAGGTGTGATCAGGGCTGTAGACAACCGACATAAGAATATCTTTGTTTTTATGCAAGCGGTGCATATTGGCATTGATCCCCTGAAGATCAAAAAATGCCAAAGGGGCGGTAATCAAATCGACGATTAAAGTGGCCTCCAATTGGCTCTCATGGATATAGGTACGCTTTTCATGATTAATACTGTACCAAAGCTGAAATAACATTCCGAAAATAATGATGAAAAGACTGGTAATAATCAGTAAAAAAATCATTTGTGAGGTGATGGAATGGTTATGTAATCTCATTTTGATCCCCCCGTCGGTTCAATAACCGTAGCAAAATTAAGAAGCTTGTAGCTTACGGTTAAATTGGCATTTTCGAGGTTGCGTTGATTGATAACAAACCGAAACATGTTGTTATCCAGATAAAATCCGATCATAGCTCCCCGTCTTGCATCGTCATCGTCATCACTAATCAATAAAACATTATTTTTACGTAAATTACTCAATAAATTCTCGTTTTGGTGGGGTTTTGAACCTCGAAAATAGAGGATATGGCACTTCATCATCTCTTCTGAGGGATCTCCGGCATTGAGAGTGATGACTTTTAGCGGATGGTTATTAAAAAGGCGGGATGAATAACTTTTTTGGAGCGCTTTTGCAAAGGTGCTGTCATCATAGATGCAGACATTATAAGTATCAACCGGTTTTGGCCATTGGATAAACATCGTAAAACGCTCTAGATAGGCTGCTTTGATGCTCTCTTCTGAAACGGCGAGCAAAGAGACGGTATAAAAAAGGGAAAAAAAAGCGGTAATACAAACCTTTTTCATTATGATTAAATCAGATCAGGTTTGGGTTCACCTAAAAAATACCCTTGCGCATAATCGATACCCATTGCCTTGACTATATCGTAAACCTGAGCGCTGTGGACAAATTCCGCAACGGTTTTTACCCCTATTTTATGGGTAAAAAAGAGGATTGATTCGGTTACGATTCGAGATTTTTTATTCACATCAATATCTTTAATATAGATTCCGTCAATTTTAACAATATCAAGGTCCAGATTCCCGAGTTGGGCAAAATTCGAACACTGAACGCCAAAATCGTCCAAACACAGGCGATACCCTAAGGTTATGAGTTCGTTGAGATGTTTTTCGGCAATCGGATTGGTCAAAATACTGCTGTCTTCGAGAATTTCAAAATAAATCCTGCCGCTTTCAATCCCGTAGTGTTTCCGTGTCTGTTCGATAAATTCTATAAAGCCGTGCTCGATGAGATCTTGATCGGTAATATTGACTGAAAAATCGAGAGCAGTGGTACTGAAGCGTGCGCAGGCTTGTTCAAACACCCGCTGCGTTATTTGGTATAAAAGTCCGGCATATCTGGCAGTACTTAGAAAATGAAAAGGGGTATAGATTACCCCGTCGTGCTCAAGCCGAACAAGTGCTTCGTATTTCACGATTTCACCGCTTCCGCAATCAACAATCGGCTGGTAATAGGCAATTAACTTGTTATTGTCAAGGGCATCTTTGAGCCATTTCGTCCATTTTGTATTTTCTTTGATCTGTTTGATGACCGCCAGATTATCTGAATAAACCTGTACGCGGTTCCGGCTCATTTTTCGGGCTTCACGAAGTGCAATTTCAGCTTTTTGGATCATATTTCCGATTTCGTGCTCGACAACTCCCATAGTAACATTGACCCTGTGGTCGATACCATTAATGAGGAATAAATGTTTGGTAATCGCACTTTGGATCCTAAGAACCTCTTTTTGGATGTCTTGTATCTCTTTTTGGGACGTTAATATGGCAAAAATATCGGCCTCAAGACGGTAAATAGTACATTCAGTGCAGGAGGATTCCCGTAAAATTTTGCCAAACTGCAATAGCATCTGATCCCCGACTTCAAATCCGTACACATCATTAATCATGCTGAATGCGTCGATATTCAATAAAACGAGTGACATCGGCATTTCGGTATCAAGATCATAATTGAGCTTGACGCGATTGCCAAGTCCGGTCAGAGTGTCCGTGATCAAGGTAGCATAAATTTCATTTTTCTTATTGAGGAGCTCAACAATCTGTTTGTATTGTGAGAGAGCGCTTCGGATAGTGGTATAGAGCCTATCGGTAGTAAGTTCGGTTTTCTCTTTGTAGTCATTGATGTCATAATGGTCGATGACGTATCGCTCCGGTGCAATTCCGGGCTGTCCTGTTCGGATTATGATCCGTATGGTGGTATTATCGAGGTGATAGCGAATGGTTTCAACAAGATCCAATCCGGCCGTTTCGCTCTCCATGACAACATCGAGCAAAATGATAGCGATATCATCATGCTCTTTGAGAATTTCAGTTGCTTCGGCAGCACTGTAGGCGGAGATAAAGTGAATAGGTTTACGTTCAAAGGTAAAATCGTGAAGTGCCAATCTCGTGAAAGAGTGCACTTCTCTGTCGTCATCGACGATCAAAACCTTCCATGGTGCTTCGGATAATTGCTCTTCTTCTTCAGGGGCGAATAGAAGCTCATCAGTACCCATTTTTTGCCCTCTTCTTTGTAAGAAAATAGTTTACATTGTTTTCAATAATAGCACAAAACACTATAGAAAGAAAGAGGGCGTTTAAACGTAATGCAGTATCAACCGAATTTACCGGTGATATACTCTTGGGTGAGTTTTTCTTTCGGGGTAACGAAGAGCTCTTCGGTATGTCCCAACTCAATCAAATCTCCCAAATACATAAATCCGGTGTAATCGCTGACACGCGCTGCTTGTTGCATATTATGGGTGACGATGATGATACTGACACGCTCTTTGAGCTCGATGACCAATTTTTCAATCCCCTGCGTCGAGATCGGATCAAGTGCGGATGTCGGTTCATCAAAAAGCAATACTTCAGGCTCTACCGCGATGGCACGAGCAATACACAAACGCTGTTGCTGACCCCCTGAGAGACCGTTTGCATCATTTTTAAGTCGATCGCTTACCTCTTTCCAAAGTGCGGCATCTTGAAGTGCTTTTTCAACACGATCGTTCAGTTCCGTTTTATTTTTTATCCCTTGAAGACGCATACCGTAGGCGACGTTATCGAAGATAGACATAGGAAATGCGGTCGGTTTTTGGAAAATCATCCCGATTTTTGTCCGAAGGTGAATCAAGTCCTCTTTAGGGTCAAGGATATTGCGTCCCTCAAATTCAATTTCACCTTCGTATTTGTTCCCCGGATAAAGATCATGCATACGGTTAAAGGCACGGAGTAATGTTGTTTTACCGCATCCGGAGGGGCCGATAAGGGCAGTAACGGCATGTTTTGCAATAGGCATCGTCACTTTTTTCAAACTCGGTGCCGGAGCCCCTTTATAGGTAAAGTCAAAATTGCGAACTTGAAGCGCGCACTCTTCTTTGATATCGATAATACTTGCCATAACGTTATTTCCTTTTGCCGGCTAATAAAATAAGTCGTCCCACAATATTGAGACCTAAAATAAACATTGAGAGGATGAAAGCGGCTGCCCATCCGAGTTGCTGCCAATCATCGTACGGACTGATCGCATAGTTAAACATCGTTACCGTGAGCGAAGGCATCGCCGCGTTTAGATCGGTCGTGAAAAAGTTATCGTTAAACGAGGTAAAGAGTAGCGGTGCCGTCTCTCCCGCAACGCGTGCAACACCGAGAAGTACTCCCGTCAAAATCCCTGCTTTCGCACCGCGATAGACGACATCTATGATTACTTTATACTTGGGTGCCCCTAGAGCGAATGCTGCTTCGCGCAGTGTACCCGGTACCAGTTGGAGCATATCGTCGGTAGTTCGCAAGATGATCGGGATCATAATGATTGCCAATGCGATGGCACCGGCCCATGCACTAAAGTGCCCCATCGGCATAACGATAATGGCGTAAACAAACGCTCCGATAACGATAGAGGGTGCCGACATCATGATGTCACTGATATCCCGAATGGTATGGGCGAGTTTTGAATTTTTACCGTATTCGCTCAAATAGGTTCCCGCCATAATCCCCAACGGAACCCCGATGAGGGTAGCAAGACCCACCAGGATCAGCTGGCCGATAAGGGCGTGTTTGAGACCGCTATCTTCGTATCCGGGAGGTGAGCCCTCGTAGATGAAGATATTCCAGTTAAGGGCATCGATCCCTTTCATCATTAAGACTCCGAGGATCCAAAACAAAAATCCTAACGCGATGACGGCGCTAAAGGTGGAGAACCCAAGGGCCAGTTTATTGATCAATATACGTTTTTGAACGGCAGTCATTAGGCTTTTCTCACTTTACGTAAAAAGTAGAATTTTGCGATAGCGATAACGACGAAGCTCATAATGAGCAAGGTAAGGGCTAATCCAAAAAGGCTGGAGAAATAAAGGGAGCTGTCCGCTTCGGTAAACTCGTTGGCAAGGGTTACCGGAATCGAGGTAGTCGGATCCATAATCGAGTTTGGAGTGTGGTGAACATTCCCCATAACGAAGGTGACCGCCATCGTCTCACCGATTGCCCGTCCGAGTGCCAAAATGAGTGAGCCGATAATCCCCGCTTTGGCGTAAGGGATGATAACGTCTTTGATAACGTCCCATTGAGTCCCCCCTAGGGCATAGGCCGATTCTTTGAGGATATCGGGGGTAGTGTTCATCGCATCACGGGTAACCGCCGCCATAAACGGCAAAATCATAATGGCCAAGACGATCCCGGCCGCGAGGAGACCGATCCCCATTCCGCCAAAGATATCGCGTAAGATAGGGACGAAGAAAAAGAGCCCCCACATTCCGTAGATGACTGAAGGGATTGCTGCGAGGAGTTCAACGCTGACACCGAAGAACCCTTTGATTTTATCATGGGCGATTTCGCTTAAGAAAATGGCGACACCGATGGCAATGGGAATTGCTAAAAGCATCGCTAAAAAAGTAGAAGCGACAGAGCCGAAGATCGCCGCATAGGCACCGAATTTGTCGAGGTTCGGCGCCCATTCGTCTTTGGTGATGAAATCGAGTCCAAACGCCTGCATCGCTTCGGTCGACTCATTAAAGAGAACCACAAAAATCCATGCAACGATGAAAAGGATCAACAATGCACTGGTGCGGGTCATGTTTAAGAAGATTTTATCAATCATGCCAAGCCTTGCCTTAAAATAGTGGGGAATTTTATTACATGATGATTACAGATAAGTTACGAGCCACGCTAATGCCCCCTCATGGGTGGAAAACTCTTGATTCAGTTGAGCGTTATACGCTTTATCTAAAATCGATTTGAACTTCTCTGAGGGATGTAAACCCAGTGCAATCAAATCACGTCCCATTAGCAGCGGGGGCAGTGGATTGTGGAGCACTCCCAAAGCAGATGCACGCTCACGGAGCCATTCTCCCGCTTCGAAAGATTTCGGCGTATCGCCCTTGAAAGAGCGTCCGAAAAAATCGGCTTGCGCAACCAAAATAAGATCGCTAATAGATACATGGGTGCTTAGATGGAGAATCTCACTGTCGTTGGCGTGTGCGCGGTAGAGTTTGCGTGGCCACCCGTGGTAACGGATAAGGGGGAGAATATGCTCGATGAGATCTTTGTCCTCGGTAATCCGATAGAGCCAGTTTCGAGCAAGCTCGACCCCCTCTTCAGCATGTTTTGGGGCATTCAGGCTCCCATCTGAAGTGATAATAGTGGTATTGGGTTTACCGATATCATGCAATAACATCGCTAACATTAAGACTATATCATCTCTCCATTGACCGCTGCGCAGTGTCGCCATTGTATCGAGTGCCATAAGGGTATGGTTCCAAACCGAGCCTTCAGGGTGTGAGTCAGCTTCTTGCGGGGTAGTATCGAGTTTGTCGAGGGGGGCAAAAAAATCCAATCCCCCCATTTCACGGAGTAGTTCCATTCCGATTGAGGGGTGGACGCTTTGGAGGAGGAGTTTTTTGAACTCTTCGAATATTCGCTCTTTGGGGAGTTCTTGGAGTGAGCCTTTTGCAATCATATCGCGGCACAGGGCTAACAGAGTTTCATCACATGTTAGCTCAAAGCGGGCGGCAAACTGCACGGCACGCAATAGTCGTAGCGGATCATCGATAAAGGTTTGGGGATCAACACATTTGAGCTGTTTATGTTTTAAATCTTCAACTCCTCCGTAAGGATCGAGCAGGGTTTGGGCAAGGGGATCATAACCGATGGCATTGATAGTGAAATCGCGGCGGCGGGCAGCATCGGTGAAACTCAGATCACTAAACCATGCCATCTCAAACCCTTTGTGTCCAAACCCCGCTTTGGACTCAGTACGAGGGGGTGAAAAATCGATCGAATATCCTGCAAATGAGAGTTTGATTACCCCAAAACTTTTCCCATAAAGCCCTATTTTCCCAAAAGGTGCCAGAAGTGCTTCGAGTTGTTCTAGTGAGGAAACACCGTAGAGTTCAATATCCAAATCAGAGGTTGTGTGTCCCGAGAAATGATCACGGACAAACCCCCCAACAAAAATTGACTTTATCCCATTGCGCTCGAGATGTTCTATGAGCCGCATCAAGGATAGAGGGATAGGTATCATTTTTTTAGAGTACCCTTTTTTTGGATCAGATTCTCAAGCGAGAAGCTGAACGTTGATCCGATCCCCAATGTACTTTTAATCCGAAGCTCAGAATCGTGAAGTTTGAGAATGTAGCTGACGATAGAGAGTCCTAGCCCCATAGAGTTATCCCAGCGGTTTTTTTGGACACGGTAAAATTTAGAGGTTATTTTATCGAGCTCGGATGGGGCGATCCCGATCCCTTTGTCTGTCACTGAGAGTTCAGTATCGCTAAGGGTTAGGGTGACATCTTCTTCGGAATATTTGAGAGCGTTATCGACGAGATTCGTGACGATAAGTTCGATCATCGTCTTATCGGCAAATACCGTTTTTGTCCCCCCTGTGAAATGGAGGATGCGAGCGGGGTATTTAGCCTGCAGTATGGAGATCGACTCTGTGCAAACGTCTGCAATATCAAAGATTGAGGGTTTGATGGAGAGATCATTATTCTCCAACTTCACCGAGAGGGCAAGGCGATCGAGCATCAGTGTGACGCGATGGGTGTTAGAGAGGATTTTATCCAAAAACTTTTCACGAATTTTCGGATCGATGTTTAGATCATCATGGAGGGTTTCGGCATAACCCATAATAGCGGCAATCGGATTTTTGAACTCATGGCTGATGGCAGAGAGGATATCGTTTTGTTGTTTATTAATAAGACGGAGCTTAGCGGTGTGTTTCCGTTTTTGTTTGTCGCGGTTATGGAGCTTTTTAACCAAATTTTTAAGCATGATGGAGATTTGCAAAAATTCGCGGAAGTACTCGGGCTTGAGAACGGCTCGGTAGTTTTTAGCGGATACTTCATCGAGGTATCGGGTGATCTGGAGGATATCATAACGGGTTTTTTTAGAGATGTTATAGGCAATAATGAGGGCAATAACGACTAACACGCTAAAGGCAATGACCAGCTGTATCCACAACGCATAAAAATGGTTCATTACCCCATCAAGACCCATTGCCAAACGGATATAAAATGTTTTGTCAGGGGCAATTATTTTGTGGGCAACGTAGATATAGTCGGTTTTGACGGTGTTAGAATAGCGGATAGCTACGCCGTAAGGCTGTGTCATGGCATGCATCACCTCAACGCGTCCGGAGTGGTTTTCCATGGACGCTTTGTCCGCATCACTTTCGGCGAGTACATCTCCGTTTTCAGCGATCACAGTGACCCTAAGAAAGGTTTTTCCGGATGCTTGCGCAACAAAACGGTCAAAATCATTCGTTGTAACGAGAAGAGGTTCTAGCAGATTGATATTTTCGATCAGCCGATTTTCACTGTCATGAATAATCATCGATTTGAGGGTGAAATAGCTGATCAAAGAGGCAATGGAAAGTGCGGCGATAAAGAGCCCTAAAACATTAAGAAAGAAAAGTTGATGGATTCTTAACACAGTGTGTAACCGACTCCCCGTACTGTTTTTATATACTCTTTGGACTTGTCAGGATCGATTTTTTCTTTGAGCCGATTGATAGCAACGTTGACGGTACGGTCTTGGTAGACATCATCGCTCCCCCAAACATGTTCAAGGAGGTAATCACGCTCCAAAACGACATTTTCGTTGACAATGAGGGCATGAAGAAGATCAAATTCAAGTTTAGTCAAATCGACAGGAGTCCCTTCAATAAACACGGTACGTGCTGCGAGGTTCAGAGCGATATCGCGGTGGGTGATATTCCCCTCAGAAGAGAGTTTTTTCGTACGGCGCAATACCGCTTTAACCCGTAAAATTAACTCTTTCATGCTAAAAGGCTTGGTGATATAATCATCGCCTCCGCGCTCAAACCCTTGCTCGATCTCTTCGTCTTTATGTTTCGCGCTTACAAAAATAACAGGGGTTTGGATACCGCGTTTACGGAGTGACTCGACAAACTCAGATCCCTCCGCACCCGGGAGATTGCGATCCATTAAAATCAGATCGACTTTCTCCTCTTCAAGCGCATCAACGACGTGTTTGGTATTAAGAAAGCCGATAGTCTCAAATCCCTCTTTCCCTAAATGGTACTCCATGAGTTCCAAGATATCTTGTTCATCTTCGACAATCAGTATCAACGTATTCACGACTGATTCCTTTTTCCGCAGGTCTAAGTACGTTTTTCGCACTAATTATGTAATTTTAACTCGCCGCCTTTTTGTGCATAGAGCATCAATGAGGCAATATTGACGGTACGGTCACCGATACGCTCTAATTTGCGCAATGTACCTAAAACCTTAACATATTCGACAGCGAGTTCATTCGCATCGATAATCAGAGTCAGAAGTTCTTTCTCCATAATAGAAAAAAGGTCGTCATTTTTGGACTCTTCAACCATTACTTTGCGGTAAACATCATCTGCGTCACATGTTTCAATCGAATTCAAGCATCCAATGATGTATTGTAACGCATTGATCGTCGTTTTGTGAAGTTGAATGATCGCATTGCTTAGGACGCTCATATCGCATCCCCCTTGGCAATGGTCATGGAGACGTTTACTGTATTTTTTGAGACCGTCGCCGATACGGTCAATCTCGTTGGTCATTTTCAAATACGCAACTAACAGCCGTAATTCATCCGCTTCGGGACCAAACAGGGCAAACGTTTTGATGATTTCGTTATCGATTTTGTTTGCATCCACTTGGATGTTTTTGATATAGGTGCGTGATGTTTCGTAGAGCTCCGCATTATCCGTTTCAAATGCTTTGAGCGTCTCTTCGCTGGATTGGATGATTTGAGAAAGCATAAGTGAAATCATCCCGCGAATTTCATTAAGTTTGTTTTCATAGCGTGGTAGCATTGATGTGCCTTTGATTAAATGATGGTGCGCGATTATACCAATGGTTTATAACCGTCAGATTACAAAGACGTATCACCCTTTGTAATCATATCGTTACCGGAGCCTTTTACAATACCGTCATCAAAAATTCCAAAAGGATCCCAAAATGCTAAAGAATGCTACAAAAGGTTTAGTGATCGCTGCAATCGCTGCAACGTCTATGATCGCTGCGGATAAAATCAACGGCGCGGGTGCAACGTTCCCGGCTCCATGTTATTATGACTGGGCGTATAACTACCAAAAAGCGACTAAAACACGTGTCAACTATCAATCTATCGGTTCAGGCGGCGGTATCAAACAAATTTCAGAGCGTATCGTGCATTTCGGTGCGACTGATGCCCCTTTGACTCCTAAAGAGTTGGACAAAGCAAAACTTCTTCAATTCCCGGCAGTTTTCGGTTCAATCGCCGTAGCGCATAATATCCCAGGCGTTAAAGATGAAGCGTTGAAACTTAAAAACAGTGTTGTTGCTGAGATCTTTGCAGGAACGATTACAATGTGGAACGATCCTAAAATCGTTGCAGACAATGCAGGACTTAATCTTCCGGCGCAAAAAATCATCGTGGCTCACCGCTCTGACGGATCAGGAACGACTCACGTCTTTACCGATTATTTGAGCAATGTTTCACCAATGTGGAAAAGCAAATTCGGAACCGGTAAAGCGATCGGTTGGGCAACCGGTGTCGGCGGAAAAGGGAATGAGGGTGTAACAAATATCGTTAAACAAACTCCATATTCTATCGGTTATATTGAAAACGCCTACAAAGAGAAAAACAACCTCTCTGCCGCTACCTTGCAAACCGCAAGCGGTAAATGGGTAACGGCACGTCAACAAAACTTCCAAAATGCGATTAAACAAGCATCATGGACGAAAAAAGATCACTTTTACGGCTCACTCGTAGCAGAAAAAGGGGATTCTACCTATCCGATCGTTGCGGCAACGTATATCCTTATGCCGCGTGAAACGGCTGATATCAATCAAGAAACGATCAAATTTTTTGATCATTCGTTCCGTAACGGGGATGCAGCGGCGCAAAAACTCGGTTATATCCCTCTTCCGGTTGAAACAACAAACCTTGTTCGCCAATACTGGGCAGAGACTAAATAATTTCCCCTTCACCCTTCGGGGTGGATACCTCTAAAAACATTTAGATGTCTTTAGAGGTGTCCTAACAGACCCAACGTTTCTTTCTCCTTCTTCAATTCCTTAAGTTTTTGCTTGTCTTTCCTTGCGTATGCGTTGAGACAAGCGTTTTATATCCATTTTCCTTATCGTAATCATTCTGCAATGTAACATTAGCGTAATCTATTTTTTCTACAATGACACTATTAAAAAACAGGAGTGATTCTTATGAAAAAAGTTGCATTATCAGCCCTTGCTGCGGCGATGATCAGTGGCGTTGCATCAGCAGATGCTTTGACCCTCTACAGTGATCCTAAAACAGGACAAGTTTATACAACTCCGGGCGAAGGCCGTGTGGAGATGGGCGATTTCGTAAGTGCGAAAGAAGTTGATATGCAGCTTCGTGAAGTCGAATCAAAAAGTTCTGAATACCAAGACAAAATGTCTAAATACGTAAACGTTAAATCTAAAGCAAAAACGCTTGAATTCAGCGGTACCCACTATTTCGGTTTGACCTCTGCTAAACCAGCTGATTCACAATTAAGCAATACATACGGTAATTCAACTGGTTTCGAACTTCGCCGTAACTATGTACAAGTAAAAGGGTTTTTCAACGATAAAGACTACTGGCGCGTAACATTGGATGCTACGAAAGAGTTGTCTAATGATTCAGCTGAAGATACGAATGAAGGATATGCAGAAGCATTTGTGAAATACGCATATCTCTATTTGGATGAAGTTCTCCCTTACACCGGTGTAGAGTTCGGTATCGCGCACCGCCCATGGATCGACTATGAGGAGCATAATGCTTGGCATTACCGTTCATTTAACAAAGTTCTCTTAGAAGAGAAAAATACGGCAACTGAATCGGGTGTTGACCTTGTTAACTCGGCTGACCTTGGTGTAAATTTCAAAACCAAAATGGATATGTTCTCATCTGAAATCGGTATCTTCAACGGTGAAGGTTACCATGCGGATAAAACAGCGGCTAACCAAGAAAATAGCGAAAAACTCTCTCTTGAGTGGCGTTTGACGGCTCACTTGCTCGGAAGCGGGAAAAAAGTGGGTAAAAACGATCGTACTAAAGATACGTATGCTAACCTTTCAACGTATGGTTTGATTTCTCACAATCATAAAGATGATAGTGCAACTATCGGTGATCCTGCAGAATACGATCGTTCGTTCTACGGTATCCATGCAGTGTATAACCAACCGGAATTCTTGATTGCGGCACAATATTTCAAAGCAGAAGACGATAAACGTACTGCCGGTGTAACGGATGCTGAATATACAGGTTGGTCAATCAATGCTGAATATCGTCCTATCCAAGACTGGACGGTAATCGCTCGTTATGATGACTATAAAAAAGAGAACAAACCTGCATCGGGCGCAACGACTATAAACTATGATGGTGATAAAACCATGGTAGGTTTAGCGTATAAAATGAATAAAAACGTCAGCTTTATCGGTTCAGCAAAATATATCGATGAGGTAGGCTCAACAGGTGCTGATACATCAGCGGCAAAAGACGTTTATATGTTTACTACCGAAGTTAAATGGTAATCCTTTAACCTCATTATTTTCTCCTTTTTCTCCTGCATTTGCGGGAGAGATTCTCCTTCATCCCTTTTTCGCTACAATACTTCTTATACCAACCCTAAGAGAATCCTATTATGATCACAGCAAATTTAATACTTACGATAGCGGGTTTATTGTTTATCCTCATTGTCTTGGTTGCCCTATATGTTTGGAGTAACAAGAGCAAAACCGTTCCTGAAACCGTTCCGACGACAATTGAGACGTTTGAATCGTTGAGTGCCATTATTAAAAATAGATCCTCAAGTGCTAGAGAGTTAAATCATGCCGTTGAGATGATTTTGAGCCATTTCGGAACCATAACATCGCATACCGTTGGCAAATACAAACTTTTGCTCGAAGAGTTGTGCACCCATCCGCGAACCGATTCTAAACTAATACTGCGATTTGAGAAAACGCTTCGGACGAATAACCCAACATATGCGCATGATATTGAAAAATCTCTCGCCCTCGGACTTGCTCAGCGGGGGTAAAATTAACGGAGTTTGTAGGCGATCGGAACGCTAATCCGTACCGATTTTGAAGGTTTCGGAAAGAGACTTGCAGAACTCTCAATAAGATTTTTTGCCGCGTCATCAAGAAGTTCGAATCCGGAGCTTTGCGTAATGGTAATTTGACTCACATCACGATTCGTATCCAACGTAAAGGTTACCGTCGTCTCCCCTTGCTGTTTCAAGCGTACCGCATTTTTAGGATATTTGAGCCGTTCCGCCAAAATGGTGCGAATGCGTCCCAAATTCTCTTCCGCATAATTTTCTTCTACTTTCGGTGGCGGCGGTGGAGCTTTCGGTACTGCTTGAGCTGTTATTTCAGGAGCTTTGGCGGAAGGTGTAATCGTTGGAGCCGTTTGCGGAGCTACGGGAATCGGTTTGCTTTGGACTAACACCGGTGTTTTAATCGGTGTTGGCATTTGAATCTGCTTCGGCTTAGGAAGAGGGATAGGTTCTTCTTTCTTTTGTATCGGCTCTGGGGATTTAATCGGGACGCTTAGTACGGATTTGGGGGTGTGAAGCAAAACTTTAAGAGAGGTTGTTTCGGTTATAACAGGAAGTGTTTTATGAATCACACTGACAGCTCCGATAATGAGAGCCGCTAGGGTGAGGTGGATACCTACCGAGAGGAGAAAAGGGTGGGGTGCGCGCACGTGTTCCAAGTGAAATTTAGAGCTTGATTTCTACTTTAGCCGATGATCGGAGCGCATCCGTTGTTTTGTTCATATGCGTTTTAAATTTTTCCAGTTTCAAAAATTGAGTAATCTCTTTTTTCACTTGTTCATACGGAACTTTTTTATCCCCTTGTTTCATCTTATCGCCGTTAGCATCGTAGAAAGCTTTCGTCTCTTTGTCGGTGACACTGATTTTATTCATTTGCTGTTTCATCCACATATCGACTGCCAAATCATTTTTGATCGCAGCATATTGGGCTTTGAAAGCAGGGGTATTTTGAATACCGCTTTTAATCACCTGATCTTTTACAAGCGTTTGGTTTACAAGTTGATCGACTACTTGGCGTTTCATTTTCGGATCGAGTTTATTAAAACTCATCCCCGGTGCAGCTTTGGATAAAAATGCGTTAGCGTCATTCGTGGTAATCGCTTTGCCGTTGACGGTTGCGAGGGTAGCGGGAGCGGCAAAAACGAAAGTAGACGTTAGTACAAATGAGGCAAGTGCAAGAGAAAGTTTCATAAAGGTTCCTTTTGGAAAATAATTATGTATATTATAGTGAGGTTAGATTACGTAAATGTTAATAACGAGGATAAAATGAAGTTGGTGGACCCTAGCGGGATCGA
>DLUI01000132.1 GCA_002742695.1 Sulfuricurvum kujiense
GAACATTTAGATTAATTTTATCCCCTTTTTGGGGATGCGTAGGTTATTATGAAAACACTATGCAAACTCAAAAAAAATGAATTCACGACCGATTTCAAAAAGATCCTGAAAATTGTCAAAAAGCCGAAATTTATCTGTGAAAAATGTGCTCGGGTTGCCAAAAATAAAAAATATCTCTGCGAGCCGAAGAGTATGAAAAGCGATTAAAGTTTATTTATATGTGATATAATTCTTATTGCAAGTATCACTTTTCATTGTAGTTAATGGAGCGACATAATAGGGGCGGAGGGTTCGAAACCTCTGCCCCTTTTTTTTTGTCCTCCAAAAACTACAATGAGGGGGTCTTTATGGATAAGATGATACTTGCACTATTTCTTATGTGTATTTTTGCACCTATGCTCAGGTGATCCTGACATAGCCAAGGGGTTTTACCCCTTGCCCCCCCTCATCATCGTTTAGCTTATGCCTATAGGTATCATTTGACCTCTACTTTTTACTCTTTTCTTGTAGCATATCCTCGTTTTCCATTCCCAAATATCAAGCGCATTGTAAATGTTCTTTAAAGTATGAGCTGTATACTATTATTAAATTTTATGTGAATTTGGAGGTATTTGTTTGAATAATAAAAAAATAATTTCTAATAAGGAAACTGGTCAACCTATCGTCGCTACTATCAGCTCGGCAAGAATTGCAGAACGGAATATAGATGAATTAATAGGTTTATGTAAAGGTATGATTGCTGATGGTTCTATTGTCCAGGCAGAGGCAGATTTTTTACTTCATTGGATGGAAGCAAACCAAAGCGCGGCACATCAATGGCCGGCAAATATTTTATACTCACGCGTTAAGGAATATCTTGCCGATGGTGTTTTAGATGAAACAGAAAAAGAAGAACTTTTTACACTTTTAAAACAGATTACAGGCGGTGAAAATGTAGCCGATACGGTTCAAAGTATGGCATCTAATCTGCCACTAGACACCCCTCCACCTGATATTGAATTCGAAAACCGCATTTTTTGTCTTACTGGGACATTTACCGTAGGTTCACGTGACAATGTAACCAAACTTATCGAGAGTAAAGGGGGGAAATGTGTAAAAGCTCCTACCCAAAAAACGGACTATCTTATAATTGGTATTATCGGCAGTAGAGATTGGATACACTCAACACACGGCAGAAAAATTGAGATGGCTATGGAGTTGAGAGATACGGGTGAAGTTTCAATCCGTATCATTTCCGAAGAGCATTGGATTAAATTTATTTAAATTTCCAGAGAACATAACATAAGGGTCATGTATTCAATCTTCACTTTTCTTAAATTAAATTACAAATAGAGAGCTGGATTCCCGATCAGGTCTGGAATGACGGGAAAGGGATGGATTCCGTGTCGTAGCACGGAATGACGAAACCTACTTCTTAAACATCTCATATCGATACTGACTCATCGGGGTATCGTCACGGTTACCCCACTCTTTCATCGACGCATCGTACAAACGGACATTTTTATATCCGAGCACGCCGCTGAGGACAAAGTAGTTAAACGACGTCTCTAAACCACCCGTACAATAGACGAGAACCTCTTTGTTTTTATCCAATCCGTACCCCTCTTTGAAAACACTCTCCAACATCGCTTTAGGTTTGAGGATATACTCTTTATCTACGGAGTAATTCCATGAGTAGCTCATACCGCCTTTGATATGACCGTTACGTTTGACCGTCGGGGTCGGGGTGACGCCTAAATACATATCGCTCGGACGGGCATCGATCATCGGAAGTTTACCGAGATGATTTTTTACGTAGGTGATATCGGCGATTTTCTCTTTGTCAATTTTAGCTTTAAACGCGGTCGCTTTGATAGAGGATTCCGCTTGGGTGAGTTCTAATTTATTGTTTTTCCACACTTTTAGTCCGCCATCGAGCAATGCGACATTTTTAATTCCGTGATAGTTAAGTGCCCAATAAATATAGCTGGCTTTGAGAAGGTCTTTAGCCTCATTGATCGGAGCATAAAGAACCACATCGCTGTTTTCATCGATTCCCAAACGTGAAATCTCTTTTTCGATCTCCACTACCGGACGGATGGAGAGAAAGGTTCCGTTATCAAAACGCCATTTGGCTATCGCTGTATGTGCGGCGCTCGGAATATGCTCGAATCCGTACAAATCTCCCTCAGATACTTCAACGATACGAAGTTTAGGATCATTTTTATGCTCATTCAGCCATTGGGGAGTGACAATCGGCTCGATGGCCAAGAGCGATATAGCACTTGCAACGACAGCGATGAAAATTTTCATTTTAATTCCTTCAAATAATTTTGACTATGATAGAAGGTTATCACTTAAATGATATTTTTTTTCCTTTACTAAATTTGTTACCAAATATTTAAAATTCGTTTACATTAAAATTACCGAAAATAGATTACAATGAAAGTATGAAACGGAACCCATTATTTCTAGCCCTTATCCCATTATCATTGCTCAGTGCTGATACAGTGTCGCTTCTCTCTCCTGAAAAGAAAACGGTTCTAAAATATCAGCAAGATATCTATGAATCCGAGCACCAAAAGCTCCGATATAACTGGATTTCTCCCCTCAATTTGAATGCTATCTATGATTATGATAAAAGTCCCCAAGGCGGCTATCACAGCGATACCGAAACCCTCTCTGCCTCCATCTCACAAGATATTTTCCGTTCCGGCGGAATCACCTATCAGATCAAATATGCCGATGCCAAAAAACAAAGTGAAACGATACGTCTGCAAAAAGATATCGCACTCTATAATCAACAGCTCTTCATCGCCCTTTTAAATTACCGAAAAAACAGTGTTTTACTAGATCAAAGTAGGAAACGTCTGGAAAATAAAGGGATCGAGGTATTTATAAAACGGCAGTTATACGATGCGGGAAAAGTGGATATTACGGAGCTGAACAATGCCTTGATGGCAAAAAGTGTTGAGCAAAAAAGCGTTGCCTCACTCAAATACTCTCTTGCCGAACAACGATATGAGATTGCAAAGCTCAGCGATATCAATCCGGAAAACTTTCAACTCCCCCGCTTTGAGCTCGTAGGAAAAGAGCAGTTTGTAGAACATCAATTGGATGTAGAGTACAGCCGTGCCCAAGCCGATACCCTCAAAAACCTCTCAGGGGTAACCGGCAGCCGCTATCTCCCCACCCTCTCTCTCAACGGTGATGTCGGGTACCGCCGATATGATCCTCAAGAGCTAAGCGGCTACAGCGGAAATTTTTACAGTGCCGGAGTACAGCTTACCCTGCCCCTTACTTATAACGCCTCCGCTACGATCCAAGAGGCACAAGCAACATATCTCAAAGAGAATGCCGCGATCGCCGATAAAAAAAGGGAACTTGATGCTGCGTATGCCCAAGTGATTGAAAAAATTGAAAGTTATCGGGAGAGCATCGCTATCACCTCTGAGAATCTGATCCTCTATAATGATCTTTTGCGTGCCATAGAAGCAGGAGTCAATGCGGGAACCAAAACGGGATACGATTTGCAAACTCTCAAAAATACGAAAGCAATCGAAGAGTTGGAGATTACAATCAATGAGATCAATATCCAAATCCTCCTTGCACAACTCCATTTTGCCCTTAATCCTTCGAAGGAACTTTTATGAATCCAACACCTGACTCCATCAACCACACTCTCGGACTCGGTTCTGCGAAAAAATCGCCTCTTAAAAAATATATTATTATCGCCGCTGTCGTGAGCATGATAGCGGGAGGGGGATGGTTTTGGATAAAAAACCAAGCCTCTTCAAAAACCGAATATCTCACCGCACCCGCCGTGATCAAAGAGCTGACCACGACCGTATCGGCAACGGGAAATTTAGAGCCGACCAATACGATCGATGTCGGGATAGAGGTCTCGGGTACCATCACGGATGTCCTCGTCGATTATAACGATCATGTGCGTCAGGGGCAGCTTATGGCACGGCTGGATACGACCAAACTCTCCTCCGCCGTTACCAGCTCCGAAGCGGCACTGCTACGCTATAGAGCCAATATATCTGCAGCAAAGGCAACTTTAGCCAATGCCAAAAACGAATATGAACGTGTCCACAAAATGTACACTTCGACGGGGGGCAATTACCCCTCTAAAAAAGAGGTCGATGAAGCCGATAATGCACTTCTCTCCGCCAAAGCGGGAGTGGATGCCGCAATTGCCCAATCGGCACAGGCAAGTGCGGAGCTCGAAACACATCAGGATAATCTTCGCAAAGCGATCGTCGTCTCCCCTATCGATGGGATCGTGCTGGAGCGCAAAGTGGAACCGGGACAAACGGTTGTTGCCGCAATGCAAACCCCTGTTTTGTTTAAAATGGCAAAAAGTCTAAACACGATGAAAGTGATCGTCAGTGTCGATGAAGCCGATATCGGCGAGGTCAAAGAGAGACAAACGGTGACATTTACCGTCGATGCCTATCCCGATCACCGATTTAAAGGGGTTATCACCCAGCTGCGTCTGAACTCTGTTATGGTTAACGGTGTCGTCACTTACGATGCCGTCGTCGAAGTTCCAAATGAAAACCTTCAACTTCGTCCGGGGATGACCGCAACGGCACAAATCATTACGGGTGTTTTGCCCTCTGCCCTCACCGTCCCTAATGCGGCACTCCGATTTACCCCTCCCTTAGAGAAAGATGCTAAAGAGAAAACAGCTCAAAAATCGGCACATACAAACGGAAAAGCGCTCTGGATACTTCGGGAAGGAAAAGCTGAAAAAATAGAGGTAAAAGTGGGTAAAAGCGACGGAATTTCCACCGCCATTTTGGGTTCTGCCCTGAAACCCAGCGATGACGTTATCATCGGGATCAAAGAACACTAACGATGGAAACATACATACCTCCGGTTATCGGCTTTAAGGGTGTCACCAAATCCTACGGGGAGGGGGAAGCGGCTGCGTATGCCCTAAGAGGGGTCGATTTTGAAATAGCGCGCGGCGAATTCGTCGCCATTATGGGACCCAGCGGATCGGGAAAATCAACGGCTATGAATATCATAGGTTGTCTCGATACCCCCTCAACAGGGCAATACCTCTTTGAGGGAATCGATGTCGGTACCCTCTCTCGCGATCAGCGCGCCCTGCTGCGTCGCAACTATATCGGATTTATTTTTCAGGGGTTCAACCTGCTGGGAAAAACCTCAGCGGTCGAAAACGTCGAACTTCCCCTGCTCTATCGGGGTTTTCCTGCCGATGTTCGAAGAGCAAAAGCCCTCGAGGCGCTTAAAAGTGTAGGGTTGGAGCATGTCGCCCACCACACTCCGGGGGAACTCTCGGGAGGGCAACAGCAACGTGTCGCCATCGCCCGTGCTATCGTTACCGATCCACTGGTACTCCTCGCCGATGAGCCTACCGGAAATCTCGACACTGCCAAAAGTATCGAAGTCATGGAGTTGTTACAGTCGTTTAATCGAGATAAAGGGATTACCGTCATCATGGTGACGCATGAGATCGATATGGCGGCATTCGCCAGCCGTAAAATCCACTTTCGCGACGGAATGATCGATAAGGTTGAGCAATGATCTGGAATGCTTTTATTTTAGCTCTGCGGGAGATTCGGCGCAGTGCGATGCGCTCTATTCTCACCACACTCGGTATTGTCATAGGGGTTGCATCCGTCATCGCGATGGTAATGCTCGGCGATGCGACCACCGCCTACGTCACCAACAGCATCTCCAAACTGGGAACCAATATGCTGGTGATTCAACCGGGGCAGGATCGCCACGGCCCCCGAATCGCCGATGCAAACACCAAACCCTTTACCCATACCGACATTGAAACCATTAAGCGCGAAATTCCTGATATCCATGCGGTTGCCCCTATCAGTACACAAGGGATGAAAGCGGTTTACGGAAATCAAAACTACTCCACCACCGTTGCGGGGAGCAATAACGACTACTTCGTCGTCAAAGATTGGGAAACCTCTTCGGGAAGAGTATTCAGTGCCGCAGAGCTCCAAGGGGGAAAAGCGGTTTGCGTCATCGGCTCAACCGTTCATCGTGAGCTTTTCGGCGATCAAGACCCCCTTGATTCTTCCATCCGTTTAGGTAATTTTTCATGTCACGTCATCGGTGTGTTAGAGACCAAAGGGGCCTCTATGTTCGGAATGGATCAAGATGACCTCATCGTTGTCCCTTTAGGGATGTTTGAGCGCCGTATCAGCGGCAATCGGGATATTTCCGTTATTATGGTCTCCGCAACCTCCTCATCTATGATCGAAAACGCCAAATCTTCCCTCACCGCATTACTCCAAGAGAGACGTCGAATCCAAAGCGGAGATGAAAACGATTTTAATGTCCGCGATATGCGCGAGATCGTACAAACCCTCTCTTCCACAACGAAGATGCTCACCATTCTCTTAGGGGCGGTTGCCGCAATCAGCCTCCTCGTCGGCGGTATCGGCATCATGAATATTATGCTCGTCTCCGTCACCGAGCGGACTCGTGAAATCGGAATCCGTCTCGCCATCGGAGCACTGGAGAGGGAAGTACTGCTTCAGTTTTTGGTCGAGGCGATCGTCCTCTCATCGCTAGGCGGAGTTATCGGAGTTATCTTAGGGGTCAGCGTTGGGATAGGGGTCAGCCTCTTCTTTGATCTGCCGCTGGTGTTTAACACCTCAATCGTCATTATCGCTTTTTTATTCTCTACCCTCGTAGGAGTTGTATTCGGCTACTTTCCAGCCCGTAAAGCGGCCAGATTGAACCCGATCGACGCTTTACGATATGAGTAATCGGTCGATACTATTATATACAGTCCAAAAGGAGCAGCTATGCAAATTGGAACCGGATCATCGAACCCCTACACTCAAAGTGCATTAGGGTTAAACGAAAAAGAGACTCAAGATTTTAAAGACAAAATCAAAAGTGGAGAGATTTCGGGCAAAGCCCTCTCTCAAGCCTATCTTGTCGAATATAGCCTCAAAATAGAGAGTTATTCAGCCAATAATCTCCAAGCCCAAAGCGCTTTGTTCGATTTGGATAAAGTCAAAGATATTCTCAGCTCGATCGATTTTGATGCAATCGGCTATACCGGTAAAGCGATCGCCGATATGAATCCTGATGAAGCCAAAGCATTAGTGAGTGAAGAGGGATTTTTTGGGGTCTCTCAAACATCGGAACGACTCTCCGATTTTGTATTAAGCGGCGGGGGGAATGATCTCGAACGTCTTAAAGAGGGCCGCGAGGGGATTATCACCGGATTTAATGAAGCTGAAAAAATGTGGGGAGGCAAGCTCCCCGATATCTCCTATGAGACACTCGAAAAAGCATTGGCAAAAATTGATGAGAAAATCACCGCTTTGGGTGGAAACATACTCGATACTACAGCATAGTCAAAAGGGATTAAACCCTTTCAGTGTTATTCAATATTCTGATTAATCACGACCTTTATTGTGCTTATGCTTGTTCTTTGATTAATCATGGCTTTGCAGAATTGCTTCATCAAAAGGGTGCTATAATTTTTATGTTAACCTCTATAATATTTAAAGAGTAACAATAGGTTTTTTTATGATGCAAGGCTCTTCCTCTTTTATATTATTAGGCAACTATCGTTCAAAAGAATGGTTAGCGGGAATTAGTGCTTTCCTGATGAGTGCTATCATATCTGCAAGTGTCATTTGGCATTTTGATACGATGCGTATCAACGAGATGAAACACAAAATAAAAGATCTCGCAAACGAAAATAGCTTTTATTTATACAAAAAAATCGATCAAATGATGGCGTTGAGCTATCCGATTTCTTCGACGATTCTTGAAGATGGCCAAACCCATGATTTTGAATCGATTGCTAAAAAACTCATCGTTCATTATCCCTTAATCTCTGAAATCGCCCTTGCTCCGGATGGGGTTATCCGTAATGTTGTCCCGTTATCCGGTAATGAAAAAGCTGTAGGATTTGATTTATTCACCGATCCGCAGCAGCAGAGTGAAGCTCTCATCGCACGCAAAAGCGGTAAACTCACACTAGCAGGACCGCTGAATCTCGTACAGGGAAAAGAGGGGATTGTCGGACGTTTACCCGTCTTTAGAGGTGAAGATAAAAAATTCTGGGGATTTGTTATTATCGTGGTACGTTTCCCCGATATTCTCCATACCAATGCGTTAAATAACCTTGACAAGCAGGGATATCACTATACGATTACCCGAATTCATCCCAAAACGAAACAGTTACAAGTTCTTGCCGCTTCCGGTAATAATGAGCTCCAACACCCTATTGAAACGACCATTCAACTCCCTAATGCGCAATGGAAACTGAATATTGCACCGGCTGAGGGATGGCACGATCATTGGCTCTTAGCCATAGGAACGGCTATAGGTACATTGATAAGTCTCCTTTTAGGGTATGTCGCCAAACAATTCACCGAACTGAGACATCATCGATATCTACTTGAAAAACGTGTCCACGAGCGCACTTCTGAGATTTCAGAAACCAAAAACCAGCTCCATACACTCCTCGACACCATTCCCGATCTGATATGGCTTAAAAATAGTGAGGGGGTTTATCTTCTCTGCAATCCCATGTTTGAACGTTTTTTCGGTGCCAAAGAAGAGAAAATAGTCGGAAAAACCGATTATGATTTTGTGGATACCGAGCTGGCCGACTTTTTCCGCGAGAATGACCGCTTAGCCATGTTTGCGGATAAACCTATGACAAATGAAGAGTGGGTAACGTTTGCAACGGATGGCCACCGTGCCTTTTTGGAGACGGTTAAAGTGCCTATGTACAATGAAAGCCACGTTTTACAAGGAGTTTTAGGGATCGCAAGAGATATAACACAACGTCATAATGATGAACTCCGCATAGAACAGCTCTCCCATCTCTATGCCGCCCTCAGTCATTGTAATAAGGCTATTGTTCGCTCTTCTACCCCTGAAGAACTTTTTAAAGAAGTATGCAAAGGGATTGTCGCTAATAATTCTATTACTATGGCATGGATCGGTCTCATTGATCAGGAGAGTGGACTCGTTCGACCCGTCGCCTCTTATGGAGATGTGCACCATTACCTTGATGGAATCGAAATATCCACCCTTGCCGATACCGCATCCGGTAACGGTCCGACCGGAACCTCTATACGGGAGAATTGTCCCTATTGGTGTCAGGATTTTCTCAACAATCCAGCAACCGCACCATGGCATGAACGGGGGGAAATAGCCGGGTGGAGAGCATCTGCCTCACTTCCGTTTCATTTGTACGGCGAAGTGATAGGATCATTCACCGTCTATTCGCATAAGCTCAATGCTTTTGATCCCTCCAGTCAGGCATTACTGATGGAAATGGCGATGGATATCAGCTTTGCGATGGAAAATTTTAATCGTGAGACCAATCAGCTGCTATCCGAAGCTCGTCTTCATCATACAGAACAACTTCTTGAGGAGATGAGTGCCATAGCCCATATCGGAGGATGGGAAATTAACCCGAAAACCGATACCGTAACTTGGACAAAAGAGGCAGCACAAATTTTTGAAATGACCCCGACAGATACCATCACACTTGAGCTTGGTCTAAGCGTCTTTCATGGGGAATCACGTATCAAAGTTCAGACTGCCTTGGATCAAGCGATTCATCAGGCGATGCCGTGTGATCTCGAATTGCAGATAACGACTCCAACAGGAAATCAAAAATGGATTCGTATTATCAGCACCCCTAGCATGAGTGATGGTCAAGTGAAAAATATTCACGGCTCACTTCAGGATATCACTCTTCAAAAGACAGCGGAAGAGAAAGTACACTGGCTTGCCCATTTTGATACACTTACCGGATTACCGAATCGTACTCTGCTCAACGACCGAATGGATTATGCTATGCATATCGCCGATCGTAATCAAGAATCCATAGCATTACTCTATGTGGATCTGGACCATTTTAAAAATATCAATGATACGCTTGGGCATAATATCGGCGATGAGCTTCTCATTCAAGTCGCTTCACGCATTCAATCGGTGCTCCTTGAAGAAGATACCCTATCGCGCCAAGGTGGGGATGAATTTATGATCCTCCTCTCCGGCGTAGATCCCGACGGTGCAGCGCACGCGGCTGAAAAACTGATCGAGCAAGTTTCAAAACCCTACACACTTCAACATCATGAGCTCTCTGTAACCCTCTCCATCGGAATCGCCCTCTATCCGCTTGATGGAAAAAATTTTACAGCCCTCTCGCAAGCGGCCGATGCGGCAATGTTCCGTGCAAAACACGACGGACGAAACTGCTACCGTTTTTTTACTCCTGAAATTCAGGAGCGCTCCGCACGGAATCTCGAACTCGAAAATGCCCTTCGACAAGCCTTGGCACGAAATGAACTCGAACTTTACTATCAACCGCAACTAACGATTGAGACACAGCAACTTATCGGGGCTGAAGCACTTTTACGCTGGAATCATCCGACTCTTGGAATTGTATCTCCTTCGGAATTCATCCCCATTGCCGAAGAGAGCGGTCAAATTATCGCTATCGGAGAATGGGTACTTCACCGTGCACTCGGACAATTAAAATCATGGATGGATGAGGGAATTGAACCTTTTATTATGGCGGTTAATCTCTCTGCCGTCCAATTCCGACATCCGAAATTAGTTTCAATAGTGTTAGGAATACTAGAAGAGCTGAAACTCCCTCCTGAGTATCTTGAACTTGAACTTACGGAGCGAATTGCATCGGAAAATCCTCTCGAAGCGATTGAAATTATGAATACATTTTATGACCATGGTATACGGATGTCAATCGATGATTTCGGAACCGGATATTCTTCATTGAACTACCTCAAAAAATTTCGGGTTTATAAGCTTAAAATCGATCAGTCCTTCATTCGAGACATTACCGACAATCCTGAAGATGAAACCATTGTCAATACCATTATCAATATGGCACACAGCCTCAATATGATCACCATAGCCGAGGGGGTAGAGACTCTTGAGCAGCTTGATCTGCTCCGTAAAAACGGCTGTAAAGAAGTTCAAGGATTTTATTTCAGCAAACCACTCCCTGCTAAAGAGTTTCAAGATTTCATATATGCCCTTACTCATTAGAGGGATCCTTTTGCTCTATTATTTTATATGATTATTTTTTAATCAATTCTCTGTACACATATCAACATATTTATCTTACAATTATTTCAGACAAAAAAATCCTAATTAGGAGAGAAGATGAAATTCGGCGATTTAAAAAAAGAGGGGCATTGGCCAACGCTGTTTGCCGCCTTTTTGTATTTCGATTTTAGTTTTATGATGTGGACGATGCTGGGGCCTTTAGCGACCGAGATCAATGAGTCTTTAACCTCACGCGGTTTTTCGATGAATGATGATCAAACTGCCACTTTATTAGCAGTTCCCGTTCTTGCAGGAGCGATATTGCGTCTCGTACTAGGGATTTTCGTCGATAAATTCGGACCGAAAAAGACGGCTTTGGTCTCACAGATGATTGTTATTGCAACCCTGTTTTACGGATATCTAGCGGCTGAAACCATCACCTATGATCAGTTGTTATTCGTGGCATTGGGATTAGGATTCGCAGGTGCATCGTTCGCCGTTGCCCTTCCTCAAGCGGGTCAATGGTATCCGCCGCGTCTGCAAGGGACGGTTTTAGGGATCGCGGGTGCAGGGAATATCGGTGTGGTCATCGACTTTTTGTTTGCCCCGAAGATTGCCGAGATTTGGGGATGGCCGTCGGTTTTTCTCGTCGGCGGGGTATTGTCCTTTATCGTTCTCATCGCCTATATGTTTATGGCCAAAGATGCCCCCTCGTCGGTGTATAAAGCCAATCCAAAAAAACTCGGCGATTATATGAAACTAATGCGTGATCGGGATACATGGTGGTTTAACCTCTTTTATGCCGTCAGTTTCGGCGGATTTATCGGGTTTGCCAATTACATGAAAGTCTATCTGATGAACACCTACCAAGCCGATATGTCAGCCTTTGGAATCAATGTCATGGATGAGAGCAATGTCAAAGTAATCGCCGGATATTTCGGTGCGCTCTGTATCTTTGCGGGTGCATTGCTTCGTCCGGTAGGGGGAGCCGTCGCCGATAAAATGGGGGGGATTAAATCGCTTTATGTGTTTTACGGTAGTATCATCGTTTTAGCATTTATCAGTGCATTTGTCAGCTTGCCGTTTTGGGCAGCGATTCTTGTAATGTTTCTCATTATGGCGAATCTGGGAATGGCAAACGGTTCAGTATTCCAACTCGTACCGCAGCGCTTCGGTAAAGATATCGGCGTTATGACCGGTCTGATCGGTATGGCAGGCGGTTTGGGCGGTACGGCTCTCATCAAAACCTTCGGATGGTCACAAGGAGCATTTGATGGCTATAGTGCGGGATTTGTCATCTTTGCAGTGATGACAATGATCGCCATCAGTGGAATCAGTCTAGTTAAAACACGATGGCGTACCACATGGGGCGCTACATCAGGAGCAAGAATTTAATGCTAAAAGTGCAGTCTTCCGAATTCATCCTCTCCAAAGATGCTACCACAGGCGATGATGCCTGTGCCTACAGCATCATCGATAATGCTCTTCTTGTGAGCGTGTTATGCGATGGGGTCGGAAGTGCCGTGCGCGGCGGTACTGCCGCCCGTCAGTGTGTCAAATTTTTCATTGATCAGTTCAAGAACCGTCCGAGGGCTTGGGATATCCCAAAAACGATGGAGGTTTTTACCCGCCACATCAATAGCCTTCTCTTTAAAGAGTCGATGACCCAATACGGAAAAATTGAGCTCCTCACGACACTCTGCCTTGCGGTAATCGAAGGGGAAACACTCTACACCCTCAACCTCGGCGACTCCCGTATCTACCTGCTCAAAGCAAATGGAGAGCTCCATCGTCTTAGCACGGATCACACGATGGATGATGAGTACATGTCCTATGTCTTAACTTCAGCATGCGGTTTGAGTGAAAATATCGAGCTCTCTATCCTCTCTACCCCTATCGGTGTCGGTGATACTTTGATTCTTTGCAGTGACGGTGTTTATAACCTTATAGACGAAAAAACCTTAGCCGATATGGTTCAAAAAGGAGTTGCTGCCTCGAGTATCATCCATAAAGCTGAGCAAAATTGTAATCCCAAAGATCGGGATGATATGTCTCTCCAGATTTTCCGCATCGAATCTCTCGATACGCTCTATGCAATCAAAAATGCTCCACTCAACATCCCCGAAAATCTGAGTGAGGGACAAATCATCGATGGCTATACCCTCCTCTCTCCTATGATGGAGCATAAACGTATTTGGAAAGTACTCAAAAACTCCGAAGTGTATGTTATGAAATTTCCACTAAAAGCGGATGATGAGGAAGCACTCGATGCCTTTGTCCGTGAAGCATGGTACGCCAAACAGATTAGCCATAAAGCTTTCGGCCATGCATGGGTTCCAGAGGTGCGAAGCATGCGCTATTACCTGATGGAACTGGTGGAGGGGGTGAATCTGTTAGAGTATCTCAAAAACCGTACACTGTCGGTGGATAATGCCATCACTTTGGGAAAATTTCTCCATAAAGCCGAAGCTCATCTCCTCCATTTGGGACTTGTTCATGGAGATATCAAGCCTGAAAACATTCTCGTTTACCAACGAGACGGTGAAGCGGGAGTCGAATTTAAAATGGTTGATTTTGGCTCCATCGTCGAGATTTTTTCTCTCAATAACCGCGCTGGAACCCCTACCTATCTCGCACCCGAGCGATTTTGTGAGAGTGTTATTAATGAATCAACCGAAATTTTCTCAATCGGTGTCACCCTCTATTGGGCGCTTACGGGAAAATTTCCTTACGGAGAGATTGAACCGTTTCAAACCCCTTCGTTTAAATTACCCAAACGCCCCGCCGAAATCAATAAAAATATCCCGCTATGGCTTGATTCAGTGATTATGCGCTCCATTGCTATCTCGCCCGATCAGCGCTACCGCCATTACTCTGAGTTTTTTTATGATCTGAAATATCCCGAAAAAGTAAAACCTTTTTTTTCGTCTACAACCCCTCTGATCGAACGTTCTCCTGTTACTTTTTATAAAATCGGATTTTTAATGCTCCTTGTACTCGAAACTTTTACATTTTGGCTTTATGTCACAAAGTAAAAAAGTCACTAAATAGAGCCCACTTGATTTCTACCGTTTGCTTTCGCGATATACAGCCCTTCGTCCGCACGCTTAAAAAACTCATTAAAAGAGTCATCCTTTGCAAAAGTACTGATTCCTAAGCTGATCGTGATCCGCCCGACTTCCGGATAAACGGCTAGTTCAACTGCGTGGCGCAATTTTTCAGCAAGTTCATGGATATTTTTTGCATTCGTACCCGGACTTAAAATCAAGAACTCCTCCCCTCCCCATCGGGCAAAAATATCATTTTTTCGGATATTCGACTGTATCACTAAAGCCACTCCCTTCAGCACATCATCTCCGACATCATGCCCATACCTATCATTAACCGATTTAAAATAGTCTAGGTCAATCATTATCATTGAAAGAGGGGATGAAAACCTACGGGATCGCTCACTTTCGAGGGCAAATAATTCTTCAAACTTATGACGGTTATAGATGCCCGTAAGACTATCGATCATAGCAATACGCTCCACTTCCTGATGTAACATCGTCTCTTGTGTCACATCTTTTCCGCTTGAAATAAACCCAACTATTTGCTGATTATCATCTTTGAGCGGAGTGATGGTTTTTTTCTCATAATACAAATCACCGTTCTTTTTTCGGTTTATCAATGTATTTCGATACACTTCTCCGCTTAAGATTGTTCTCCACAACTCTTTGTAAAACAACTGATCATGCATTCCTGATTTTGAAATACGCGAATTTTCTCCGATAGCTTCCGCTTGGGTATAGCCGGTATGACGGCAATACGCACCGTTTACATACGAAATATTGCCAAATTTATCTGTGATATACAAAATATCATCGACCTGTTCCATTGCTTTAGCAAGATTTTTATATTTCTTTTCAGACTCTTGCAAGTTCTTCTGAATTTGATACTCCTCGGTAATATCCCGCGCCGTCGACAAGGTTCCTGTGATACTACCCCCTTCATCCCAAAGAGCTTGGCACCACCACGCCAAAAGACGTTTTTCACCATCACGTCGCCGCTGCCAACTTTCGACATAAACAGCATGATTTTTACCATCAAAAAGAGGCTGAACAACCGTGTAAATATCTTGTTCCCCTTCAAAATAAAAAGAAACCTCTTTTCCGATGACTTCTTCTCCGAAAAATTCGATCCCGATATGATTAGCCCATACATACCGTTTCTCATTATCGACTTGCATAATCATGTCAGGAACAGCGCGTAAAATCCCCTCCGTTCTTTGATGCAAATTGGAAAGTTCATTGAGTGTCATCTGTTTTTTGCGGTAGAAATAAGCCAATGAGACACTCCCGATCCCGGCCAGCACTAACCCCAGTACCGTTAGGATGGAAAGACGAACCAATAAAGCATCGCTTTTAACATAAAGTTTCTCTGTGGGCAGTAATATAACGGCTTTCCATATCGGTTCTTTGATATCTACCGATGGACGAATCGTCATAAAAGTCCACAGCCCTTTTTCATCTACAAATTGCCCCTCTTCGGCTTTGCTAATCCGCTGCCATGCAGATGGATAGCGATGTGCAAGGGTCAGATGATTGCGATTGAACATAAACCCCCATTCATCGCTCTTTTTTACCCCTTTTAGCCAATACCCATCACTATTGAGCAACATCACATCCCCATTTGAAAGAGAGGTGGCATCAATGAATTTACGGATTAGTTCATCCCCTAAATAGTTGATGATAAATATCCCTTTTTTATGACCGTCTTTACCTATAACCGGTGTCGCAGAACGGATCATCGGCTTATAGGGAATTTCTATTTTTTCATTCTCCACATTCAGATCAAATAGAGAAAAATAGGTTTCCCCTTCCCTATGCTGCATCGCATCCGAAAAATAGTAACGCCCTTCTTTATTTTGAAGATATTTAGAATCGATAAGAGCAGGAGAACCCCCATTAAAGTTGATTCGAAACCGTTCCATACCGGTTTCATCTATCCATCGAATCTGATCATAAACACAACGATTCCCCATCACAAATTTGAAATCATGACTCAAATGCTCCACCTTTTCAGACGAGCCGGTCATAACATAATCCTCAAATTCATGATAATGTGAAAGATACTGAACATCATACTTAACTCTATCCAGAGCTTGAGTGATAGAATTTTTCCCCCTATTCAAAATTGCAAATTGATTCGATGCATTCAATATATATTCTTGTTTTTTTTCAGCATTATAATTATAAATAGCTACCCATATGATCCCTATCGCAATAGGAAGAAATAGAACAGTTATTTGTAATAAAAAATTTCTACGACAACATTTAATAAATTTTTTTAACATAAAGCCTACTTTCTCACTCCTACTTCCTAAAATATACCATATTATCCATTGTATCGACATTTAATGGATAATTATGATCTGAAGTTCTAATAATAAGGCGCCCTGAGCCGATAATCTAAGCTACAATTACACTATTATATGAAAAAGGTTTCAGTGATGCTCTCTTCCGCTTGCCAAGATACGATTCGTGCCGCTGTATGGCTCTCCACCAAGCCCTCAGGAGAGTTTCATCGGATTCAAGAGATTAGTGAAGCATTGGAACTCCCTTTTCATTTTATGGCTAAATCCCTGCAAAAACTGGTACATGCCGGAATCCTGATCTCTCAGCGCGGTGCGGCAGGAGGGGTTACTCTCTCTCGTAGTGCTTCTGATATCACCCTCCTCTCGATCATCGAAGCAGTCGACGGATCAACATTTTTTGACGCATGTGTACTGGGGATAGGAGATTGTGAAGCGGAGAAACCGTGTGCACTTCATGCCCAATGGGACGTGTGGCGTCAAGAGATGCTGGAGATGTATTCGGCGATGCGCTTAAGTGAAATCACCGAAGATGTACTGCAACGCAAAGTGAAACGGATTTAAAACTTCTATCTAAATTTTAATTTAAGATATTTTTATCTTAAATTGGTTATTTTTTAATCATACCACTGCCTATATTTTCGGATTTTTTGCTCTACAATTATTTCAGACAAAATAGTCTTAATAAGGAGTTTCCATGAAAAGCTTGAATATTTTAGGAAAAGGTGCGTTAGTGTTATCACTAGCTGCTTCCATAGCGATGGCTGCACCGGAGAAAAAAGATCTCAAAATCGGATTCATCCCATTAACCGATTGTGCAGCTTTGGTTATCGCAAAAGAAAAAGGGTTCTTTGCCAAACACGGTTTAAATGTAGAACTAAGCAAAGAAGCATCTTGGGCAAACGTCCGTGACAAAATGACCGTCGGTGAACTCGATGCATCCCATATGCTTGCCGCTATGCCGATCGCTACGACGCTCGGTGTCGGAAGCACCAAAAAAGATATGGTCGCCCTCATGGCACTCGGTCAAAACGGTGATGCCATCAGCGTATCGAATAAAATGTATGATGCCATGATGGCGGCCGATCCTATCGCCACCAAAAAAGGCTCGGCTACCGCACTCAAAAAAGTAATTACTTCTAAAACAATGGGGGTTCCTGAGTTCGGAATGACATTCCCTACGGGAACCCATAACTACCATGTACGCTATTGGATGGCAGCCGGTGGAGTTAATCCCGACAGCGATGTCGCCCTCAAAGTCGTTCCGCCGCCGCAAATGGTCGCCAACATGACTGCCGGAAACATCGACGGATTCTGTGTAGGGGAGCCATGGAACCAACGTACCGTTATGGGTAATGTAGGGAAAACGCTGATAACCGGATATCAGCTCTGGGAAAACGGACCGGAAAAAGTGTTAGGGGTACAAAAAGCGTTTGCCGATAAAAATCCTGAAACGACCAAAGCCATGATCAAAGCGGTGATCGAAGCGGGAATGTGGCTCGATGCATCATGGGACAACCGTAAAGAGGCATCCAAAATTCTCTCATCCAAATCCTACGTCAACGCACCAACGGACGTTATCGACAATTCGATGACAGGCACCTATATGTTTACTAACGGCGTTACGACTCCAATGCCGAACTTCAACGTCTTCGGCAAAAAACAGGCACTTTATCCCTACTACAGTCACGGTTTATGGCAAGTAACCCAAATGATCCGATGGGGACAACTCGATAAACCTGTAGATATGAAAAAAGTGGTTGAGAGCGTTTATCGCCCCGATTTGTTTGCTAAAGCTGCAAAAGAGGTCAATTATGCCCTTCCCGCTACACAATGGAAAGTGGAGAAAAAATTCATCGACGGCGTGACGTTTGATCCCAACAAAGCAGTTGATTACATCTACAATGCGCCGATTAAATCGCCTAAAATCACCAAAGAAGCACTCCTCAAAGTGAATAATTGGAAAGTATCCGCGAAGTAACGCCAAAGGAGCACATTATGGTTTCAAAATATAGTAATGCCGTCCTTTTGCCTCTGCTGCTCTTTGGAGTAGTGATCGCAATTTGGTCGGCTATTTCCGCCGGGATACCGGGGTTTCCTCCACCTAGCGAAGTATGGAGCGAACTCCTCATCGTCCTCTCTGATCCGTTTTACAACAACGGTGCGGGAGATCAGGGGATCGCACTGCAACTGGGCAATTCACTGGCTCGCGTATTTGGCGGATTTGCCCTCGCCATCGCGGTGGGTGTTCCTGTGGGACTGTTGATCGGAATGAGCAAAAGCGCTTATACGGCGTTCAATCCCTACATTCAGATTCTAAAGCCCGTTTCACCTCTCGCGTGGTTGCCGTTGGCACTGTTTGTCTTTAAAGAGGTCAATACGACGGCCATTTTCGTCATCTTCGTCACCTCGATCTGGCCGATTATTATCAATACGGCTTTGGGGGTACGGAGTGTCAGCGAAGATTATCTCAACGTCGCACGGGTACTTCAACTCAGTGCCTTTGAGAGGGTATTTCAGATTATCCTCCCCGTTGCCGTTCCCTTTATCTTTACGGGAATGCGTTTATCGTTGGGAATCGCATGGCTCGTTATCGTCGCGGCAGAGATGCTCACCGGAGGTGTAGGGATCGGATTTTGGATTTGGGATGAGTACAACAATCTCAACTACTCCCATATTATTATCGGGATCATTCTCATAGGAATCATCGGGTATATCCTCGATGCGGCTATGGGGCTGATCGCCGATTTCTTTGATTACCGTAAGCGAGGACTCAAATGAGTGCAAAACCATTTTTAAAAATTGATCATGTCGATAAGATTTTCCCTCTCGGCGGGGGCAAAGAGTATGTCGCCCTTAGAAATGTCCAGCTCGATATCCGTGAAAATGAGATCGTCTCTATCATCGGTCACTCGGGGTGCGGAAAATCGACGATCCTCAACCTCATTGCAGGACTCGATACGATTTCAAACGGAACAATTTTACTCGAAGATAAGCATATTCTCGCTCCCGGACCGGAGCGGGCGGTGGTATTTCAAAACCACTCTTTGCTTCCATGGCTAAGTGTCTATCAAAACATCGAAATGGCGGTACGTAAAGTACTGGGCGAAGATTTGAGCAACAGCGAAATCCGCGATCATGTGATGAAATACATCGATATGGTCAATCTGGGTCATGCCAAAGACAAATACCCCGGCGAGATCAGCGGGGGGATGAAACAGCGCGTCGGTATCGCCCGTGCCCTCTCCATCGAGCCTAAGGTGCTCCTCATGGATGAGCCCTTCGGAGCACTCGATTCGCTCACCCGTGCTAATCTGCAAGATCATTTGATGCGGATACAGATGCAAACAGGCAATACCGTCGTCATCATCACCCATGATGTGGATGAAGCGGTACTGCTAAGCGATCGGGTCATTATGATGACTAACGGCCCTGAGGCGACAATCGGAGAGATACTAGAAGTGAACCTCCCACGTCCACGGAACCGTTTGGAACTTCAGAATAATCCCGAGTATCTCCGATGTCGCAGCGCGATCATCGAGTTTTTATACTCGAAATTTGCCAAAGACGACGAATAAATATTCAAACCAAGGAACACATACTATGAAAAAAATTACCTTATCCGCCGTTGCGGTTTTAACATTGTTGCCAAATTGTCTTAGTGCAGAAGGCTTTACCCTCTTTAGCGATGCAAAATTTAATGGAGAGATTCGTCCCCGTTATGAGAATGTATCGATAGAAGATTCTACGAAAAAAGATGCCGATGCGTTTACGGTTCGTGCAACACTCGGATTGGAAACGAAACTGCTTGGTATTAACGGTCTCTCAATGAAAATTGACGGCACAACCGTTCAAAGTATCGGAGGCGAGCACTATAACAGTTCGACAAACGGCCATAGC
>DLUI01000106.1 GCA_002742695.1 Sulfuricurvum kujiense
CTATGCCAATAATCTTATTGACAGCGTAGATGTTACCAATCCTGCTCTAGGGATGGAAACAGTGGGTGGATTACACACTGCTACCGCATTTGCGATGGTACATGGTATAGGCGATGGTATCAACGATTTCTTAGATGATTCGATGATCTTTATCAGCGGTGCAATGTCAAAAACAAATCCGAAAGACAACACCTATATGCTAGGTTCAACAGAGAGTAAAACCGGTTACAGCTACTGGATCGGAACCCAATTTCCATCTCTTATCAGCGAAGAGGGTCGATGGGGGGCTGAGTTTAACCATGGCTCCAACTACTGGCGTCCGATCACCTACGGTGAAGATACCCTTATCGGTTCGAAAATTGCCGCTCGCGGGGATGCGTACGAGCTCTATTTTACAGAACCTCTCGTAGATGACATCTTGACTTTCCAACTTCGTTATACCTATATTGACTATGATTACAGCGGTAGCAACGGATTCTTTGGAGGAGAAGCAGGGACAACCAGTGGTTCCGGTGTACCTTACGCAATTTCAAGCGGAATGGGTAATGCCGCTAATTATGTCGATAAAGCTCAAGATATTCGCGCTTATATTCGCTATAAATTCTAACCTAAACTTCCGCTTTTGCGGGAGTTTGTTTATTCTACTAGTTTTGCTAATTCCTCTTTCACTTTAGCCACATGATCTTTTACTTTGACATTTGTCCAAGCGGCTTTAACAATACCTTTTGGATCGATGATATAGGTGGAACGGACGATCCCCATATACTCTTTGCCGTAATTTTTTTTCATCGCCCATACGCCGTAATCTTGCATCATCTGGGTTGTCGGATCACTGAGTAACGTGATATCGAGGCTTTGTTTCTCAATAAACTTTCGATGCGACGCAGTGCTATCGGCACTTACACCAAGGATAATCGCTCCCATATCATCATACTCATCCATCGCACTCGTGAATTCGCATGCTTCCGTCGTGCATCCCGGTGTTGAATCTTTCGGGTAAAAATACAAAACAATCCATTTTCCGCGCAAATCGCGAGAACAAATCTCTACATCGTCTTGGTTACTCAAACAAAAATCGGGGGAAACACTTCCTACTTCTAACATTTTTAATACCTTTTTATAAAATTACGATTGATTTAATTTCTGTCATTTCTTCGATGGCAAAACGTGGCCCTTCGCGCCCGACACCGCTGAGTTTCACACCGCCGTAGGGCTGAATATCGAAACGGAGTGTCGGCATATCGTTGATGACCACCCCCCCTGCATCCAGTTGATCGATCGCTTGGGTTGCATGAGAGAGGTTATTCGTGAAGACCGAAAACTGTAATCCATACGGTGAGTTGTTCATTTTCTCAATGGCATCGTCTATTCCATTTACCCGCACCAAACTGACAATCGGAGCAAAGACCTCTTCACAAACGATTTTCATCGACTCGGTCACATCCGCCATCACGCACGGATAAAAAATTCGCCCTTCACGGTGCGGAGGAGTGAGAGGTCGAGCCCCCTCTTCCATCGCGCTCTCCACCCAACTCATTGCCCGTTCAGCTGCTTCATCGTTGATCAAAGGTCCTAAAAAAGTCTCCTCATTGTACGGTGAACCGACCACCAATTTAGCAGTCGCTTCCGCCATTTTTTGGGCGAAGGTATCATAGATGGCACTATCGACATAAATACGTTGCAACGAGATACACACCTGCCCTGAGTTGACAAAGGCTCCTATGGCACAACGTGATGCCGCATACTCCAGATCGGCACTCGTATCGATATAGGTCGCCGCATTGCCGCCGAGTTCTAAGGAGACTTTTTTGATCCCCGCACTTTTTGTAATGATATTGCCCACACTGACCGATCCGGTAAAACTGATGACACGAGGGATATCACTGCTGACTAACGTACTTCCCACCTCCGCGTCACCGTAGACGACACTCAGAGCATCAGGGGTAGCAAAAGGGCTTTCGATAAACAGCTGGGAGAGTTTATAGGCACAAAGCGGTGCTTCGGGAGTCGGTTTGAGAACGACCGTATTCCCCGCTACCAATGCAGGAGCTAATTTATGCGCTACTAGATTGAGCGGAAAGTTAAACGGAGTAATCGCTATGACAACTCCAACCGCCTCTCGTCGCCAGTAGGCTTGGGCAGCTCTTCCGCTGGGCATAGCATCGGTATTGATCGTTTCCCCATGCATGGTACGCATCGTCTCGGCGGAGAGGGTGATCGTCTCAATACAACGATCCACTTCAATCCGTGCATAAGTGATCGGTTTACCTACCTCATCACACAAAACTTTTGCGAACGATTCACGCTGTTGGCGGAGTTTGGAAGCAACATCCAGCAACCAAGCACATCGCTGATGCAAGGGGACTTTTTTAGCAATTTTAGAAGCGTTTTTGGCAATGATGAGTGCCTGACGTGCATCATCGGCATTACACTCTGCAGCGCGCGACACGACACGCCCGTCATACGGGCTGAGACGCTCCGTATAGCTTTGAGCCATAACCTCTCGTGAACCCATCCATACATGCGCATCCATAAACTCTCTCCGCTCACTAAATTATGTTTCAATTATACAAATCATCACCTAAAAAGAGGGGGAAGCAGATTCTTTAAGGAGTTTCTTTTCATCTTCTCTTTAGAATGTGTCTCAAAAATACGCAGAGGATCATCATGCTAGAGCTTAAAATTACCGACGGTGTTTTAGGGGTACGCCCTCCTGTCACCAAACCCCATCCGGGATTTTTTTTCCAAGTGGGAGAAGAGCGTTTTCGCAAATTAGTGGATGATCATTATGAGATGATCCGTAACAGCGATATTGCATTTTTATTCCCCGTCAATGATGATGAAGATTTCGCGGCCGCTAAAAAACATGCCGCTGATTTTCTGATTCAAATCTGCGGGGGGCCTGATTATTTTGCTCAAAGCCGTGGAGAACCTCGTATGGTAGGCCGCCACGCACCGTTTCGTATTGATGAACACGGACGCAAAAGATGGCTCGAATTTTATGCGGAACTCCTCCCTCCGCTCGAAGCCGAAGGGATAAATCCCGAATACATCCAATCGTTTTGGGATTATCTCGATGTATTTTCAATCTGGATGATCAACACCCCCTCACATTAATTTTTCCCGCAAACGCGGGAATTGTTATTAGCTTAATAAACATCAAACCCCTTTCACGCTAAAATCTCCCAATTTTTCTTTTGGAGATCTTCCCTATGAATGAAGCCAAATACATTTGGATGAACGGCAAACTGCTCCCATGGAGTGAAGCAAAAATTCACGTCCTTTCTCACACACTGCACTACGGAAACGGTGCTATCGAAGGTACTAAAGCGTATAAGACCCCAAAAGGGTACGCAATTTTTCGTCTAAACGACCACACAAAACGTTTGATTGAATCGGCGAAAATGACCCTTATTACTGTCCCTTATACCGTTGAAGAACTCAACAAAGCACAAATTGAGCTTTTAAAAGCGAACGAATTTACCGGAGAAAACGTCTATCTCCGCCCGATCGTTTACCTCGGTTACGGTGTTATGGGTGTCTACCACAAAGAAGCACCGGTCGAAGTTTCCGTTGCAGCGTGGGAATGGGGCGCATACCTCGGTGAAGAGGGGATGAAGCGGGGAATCCGTTTGAAAATCTCATCATTCAGCCGTCCGAATAACAAGTCGAATATGGGTAAAGCCAAAGCGGTCGGTAACTATCTCAACTCTCAAATGGCAAAATTTGAAGCGGTTGAAGCAGGATACGATGAAGCACTCCTCCTCGATGATGAGGGATACGTTGCCGAAGCAAGCGGTGCCTCGTTCTTCCTTATCAAAGACGGTGAACTTATCACCCCTCCGAATGACAATTCGCTCGTATCGATTACCCAAAAAACCGTTATCGAGATGGCGGAAAATATGGGGATCAAAGTAACACGCAGAAAAATCACCCGTGAAGAGATTTACGTCGCCGATGAAGCATTCCTCACCGGAACGGCGGCAGAAATCACCCCTATTCGCGAAGTAGACGCACGGGTACTCGGTGCAGGCGGACGCGGGCCGTTGACGGAGAAAATCCAAGCGGCTTATTTCGACATCGTATGCGGACGTAATCCTGATTACGACCATTATTTAACCTATATCAATTAAGGATCCTGCATGGCAAGTGATATGAACGACTATTTTAACAAGAAAAAAAATGAGGCTAATAAAGGGGGCGGATTTAATGCTCCTAAACCGCCAAAATTTGATTTTAATATGAACAGCCAAAAAGCGGGAATGTTATGGATCATCGGTGGAATACTTTTGCTCCTCATTTTGGCAAAACCGTTCATTATTATCACTGAGGGGGAACGTGGTATCCTCTCCACCAACGGTAAGTATGAAGATCAAGCATTAATGCCGGGTCTCCATTTCCTGATTCCATTCATCCAAAAAGTCTACATTGTCGATACGAAAGTGCGTATTATTAACTATGCCGATAAAATCGAACGTGCATCGACGGCGGGGGATGGAATCGTCCTCAAGCCGGCGATTACGGTTTTGGATAAGCGCGGACTTCCTGTTACAATCGAGCTAACCGTACAGTATCGTTTAAATGCTCAACTAGCGGCCCAAACAATCTCCAACTGGGGCTTTAGTTGGGAAGATAAAATCATCGATCCTGTTGCTCGAGATGTTGTTCGTAACGTCATCGGTCAATACGATGCAGAAACGTTGCCGATTATGCGCAATGCGATCGCTCTCAAAATTGAAGCGGGTATTCGCAGTAGCGTTGATCGCCAAAAAAATGGCCCTGCCGATCTTGAATCCATTCAACTGCGTGAAATCGGTCTTCCTCAAAAAGTAAAAGATCAAATTGAGCGGGTTCAGGTTGCCAAACAAGAGGTTGAAAAAGCACAGCAGGATGTCGAACGGGCGAAACAAGAGGCGTTCAAAAAAGAGACAGAAGCACAAGGTACCGCAAATGCTCTCACCATTGAAGCAACCGCTCAAGCCAAAGCCAACCATCTCGTAGCTCAGTCACTCACACCGGGATTGCTAAAATTGGAGCAAATCAAGGTACAAGGGAAATTTAACGAAGCACTTAAAGAGAATAAAGATGCAAAAATTTTCCTAACACCAGGAGGCTCTACTCCGAACATTTGGCTTGATACCAAAAGCGGCGACAGCCAAAAAATAAGCTCAATAGGGAAATAACCCATGAATCTTAATCTTATCGATTGGCAAAAATCAGAGCTCCTTCCCGTTATTGTTCAAGACTCGACAACCCTTGAAGTACTTATGATGGCATATATGAATCGTGAAGCGTTGGAACTCTCCCTCTCGACAAGAATCGCGCATTACTACTCTCGTTCTAAAAAGCGTCTTTGGAAAAAGGGAGAATCCAGCGGTCATCTGCAGCATATCGAACAGTTTCTCCTCGACTGCGATAACGATACCCTTTTACTGATCGTTCGTCAAGAGGGTGTTGCATGCCATACAGGCCGTAAATCATGTTTTTTCACTAATATCGAAAGCGGAGAAAGTATCAGTGAACCTACTATCGATACGGCGGCAGCCTACGGTATCATTGATGAACTGTATCATACTATTCTTAGCCGCAAAAATGGCGATCCTGAAACCTCTTGGACAGCAAAACTCCTCTCAAAAGGGGACAATGCTATCCTCAAAAAAGTGGTCGAAGAGGCGGGAGAGTTTAGTTTTGCGATCAAAGACGGAAACGAAGATGAAATTATTTACGAATGTGCCGATTTAGTGTATCACGTCTTAGTCGCACTGGGACATAAAAATATTTCTCCCGATCGCATCAAACAAGAATTAGCACGTCGCTTCGGAATAAGCGGGATTGCGGAGAAAAACTCGCGGGAACAATGAAAGCAAAAATAATCGATTTTATCAACCACTTACTTCTATATGATTACCTCCTCTTCGGGGGTATATTTGTCCTCTTTCTTTTATTATTGGTATTAGCTATCGCTCTTAAAAATAAAATGGGGCTGGCTATTTTTATGGTTCTATTAGCTTTCACCGTCTTAACCGTAGGTTCAGTCGTTGGGTATATCAAACTGCATCAATACCTATTTAAAAATAAAATAGCCCTCCACGAAGTAAAAGCATTGGAATTTACTGAAGCACTTATGATAAAAGGGGAGATCAATAATACTTCAAAACGCCCCTTTCAAGAGTGCACACTTTACGTAGGAGTCCATAAAGTAAGTCATAATCAATATTTAGATCGTCTTTATCCCAATTTTCCATTCAAAAAAGGTGCTCTCAAACTTACAGAAAGGATATCCCCTGGGCAATCGGCACCGTTTAAACTTTTTGTTGAGCCGTTTCGCTATACTAAAGATTACAATATTACAATAAAAGGAGAGTGTCGATGAGCCCGTTAACCATTTGGCATTATCTTTTACTGGTTACTTTAGGATTATTATTTATCATCGGAATTTTAGTTTCAATGCGCACGAACTCAAAATTTTCAATTTTAACGACAATTTCACTTATCCTTTTACTCATTGGTATTTTTGCGTGGAAATCAATCAATGAAAATGTTTATCGTGTTGAAATCTCTAATCTTGATGAAGAGCGCTATTACCAGTCGGAACAAATAGTGATAAAAGGGACAGTTCGTAATGTCGGTAATTTTCCGGTTGCGAATGTCGTCGCAACCGTTATGCTCTCAAATTCTCGCGGTGGCGGTGGCGGTAATAATCAACAATCACTTTTTACACAGCCTTCTGTCTTTGCAGAACTATACAAAGGGGATGATCCCGATTTTAAAACGCAAAATGTTGTGGAAGAACACGTGATAGCGGAATATTTGAATCCCGGGAAAGCCAAATCTTTCACTATTATGATGGATTACCCCTCTCACTTTAAAAGGGCATCCTTTGACGTTACCGCTAAAGTTAACTGAGTTACTCTCAGTACTTTAATCCTACCGCTTCCAACGCTTTATTAATAGAGCGAATCTGTCCATTCTTATCTTTGCACCATAACGGTGCAATCAAACTTTCATCATCAATCCCTGCACTGATACGCTGCACACTGACATAAGAGGGTTTTAAAACTATCGCTTCTTTTAAAACCTCTAAGTAAAGCGTTTCACTAATCGGTTCAAACTCACCACGCGCATATTCATTTGCAAGAGCTGTCCGTTTAACGACATAGAGCGGATGGTATTTGACCGAATCGATCCCTAAGGAGTATGCCTCTTTCGCTGTCTCCAGCATCATCTCTTTACTCTCTCCCGGAAGTCCGAAAATGAGATGGCCGCACACATTCAATCCATACGATTTAGCTCTTAGAATAGTCTCTTTGACATTGGCACTGTCATGTCCGCGATTAATCCTCTCCAGCGTCTCATCGTAGATGGATTGAATCCCGAACTCGATCCAAATCTCCGTTTTTTGTGAGAGTTCTGAGAGATACTCAAACGTCTCATCACTGATACAGTCTGATCGTGTCCCGATACTAAGCCCTACGACATTCTCAAATGACAATGCTTTTTCATAAAGGGCTTTGAGCGTTTCGAAGGGGGCATATGTATTGGTAAAGCTTTGAAAATAGACCATAAATTTCTCAGAGTTATTCTCTTTTTGCAACCGTTTCGAAAGAGAGGTGAATTGCCACTCTAATTGTTGAAGCTGTTTTTCTAAGTGGGGATTAGCGGTTGAATGGAGATTGAGGTAAAACCCCTTAAGAGAGCGAGCATGGTCAAGACTTGGGCTAAAAGAGTCGTTCTCACAAAAGGTGCATCCCCCTTTTGCCACCGTCCCATCAATATTAGGGCAGGTAAATCCGGAAATAGAAACGGGGACTTTAGAGACTTTTACCCCAAATTTACGGTGCAGATATTGCCCGAACGTGAAAATCTGCTCCCGCATAACGGACTCTAAATAATGTATTTGCCGGTAAAACAGGCAGTACAGTAATTCTCTTCTTTGCCGTTTACACTAGCGAGTAATGCTTCATTGCTCAAATATCCCAGTGAATCAGCTTCGATAAAGGCACAGATCTCTGCATTCGTCATATTCGACGCAATCAGTTTCTCTTTATCGGGAGTATCAACCCCATAGTAGCACGGATCGGTTGTCGGAGGACTCGATATTCGCATATGCACCTCTGCCGCCCCTGCCGCTTTAAGCATTCGAACGATCTGACGACTTGTCGTTCCACGAACGATAGAGTCATCGATAACGATCAGACGTTTCCCACGGATAAGGTCGTTGATCGGAGAAAGTTTCATTTTGACTTTCAAATCACGCATCTCTTGGGTCGGCTCGATAAAGGTACGTCCGATGTAGTGATTACGCATGATCGCCATCTCGAAAGGGATGCCGCTAGCTTGCGAATAGCCAATCGCTGCAGGAACACCCCCATCAGGGACAGGCACAACCATATCGGCAACAACAGGCTGCTCTTTGGCAAGCGCTTTCCCCATCGCTTTTCGCATCTCATAAACGTTTTGATTATAAACATTGGAATCGGGACGGGCAAAATAAACGTATTCAAAAATACAGTGTTTCGGAGTCGGCTCAAACACTTTGATCGATTGAGGGGCTTTCCCTTTTTCAAAGATGAGCAATTCACCCGGTTCAACATCACGGATATACTCCGCACCGATCAGATCAAACGCGCACGTCTCCGACGCAACGACATAGCCATCACCGACGCGTCCGAGGCTTAATGGGCGGAAACCATGCGGATCACGCATCGCGAACATTTTAGAGCGGCTGAGAAAAACAAGCGAGTAGGCACCCTCGATCTTTTTGACGGCATCGATGATACGGTCGGTCAAATGGTGCTGATCACTTTTTGCGATCAGATGGATCAGGTTTTCCGTATCCATAAAGGTTTGGAAAATTGCCCCTTTTTTGATGAGGGCATCACGAACCTCTTTGGCATTGGTGAGATTACCGTTGTGAACAATCGACATCTCTCCCAAGTCATAACGGGCAAATACCGGTTGTGCATCAAGAATGGAATCATCCCCTGCCGTCGAATAACGGGTATGTCCGATTGCCATATGCCCTTTGAGGGTATTGAGCTTTTGGGGATCAAACACTTGGGTGACCAAACCCCGATCTTTAATCGTATAGAGTTTTTCCCCATCGCTGGTACTGATTCCGGCTGCTTCCTGACCCCGATGTTGAAGGGCATGGAGGGAAAAGTAAGCCAGTTTTGACGCTTCCGGATGGTCGAAAATACCGACTACTGCACATTTTTCATTTAAGCTACGCACTTTTGTTTCCTTATGCTAGTTCTAAACAGTCTTGAATACTGTAAAGACCGTTTGGTTTTCCCGCCAACCATTTTGCGGCACGAATGGCACCTTTTGAAAAGGTATTGCGGCTGGTTGCGGTATGGTGAAGCTCGATGAATTCACCCTCATTGTAAAATCCGACCGTGTGGCGACCGACGATATCACCGCCGCGTAATGCCATCACGGCAATCTCATCTTTGGTTCTCTCACCGATATTTCCGTTACGTCCGCTGACACGCACCGCATCAAGATCAAGATTCCGTCCCGCTGCCGCCGAGTGGGCAAGTGTGAGAGCCGTACCGCTAGGGGCATCTTTTTTATGACGGTGATGCTGTTCGACAATTTCTATATCAAATCCGTCAAGTGTTTTGGCGGCTAAGTGAACAAGTTGATTCAGTAGGGCAACACCCAAAGACATATTCGTTGCGTACAAAATCGGCATCGATTCACTCGCTGTTTTAAGGAGATTCATCTGATGGGTATCAAGACCCGTCGTTCCGATAACCAAAGGTTTAGGATGTTCAATCGCTTTTTCGAGCAACACCTGCGTTGCTTCAGGTAATGAGAAATCGATAATAACATCCGATCCTTTCAGTAACGTCACCATATCATTCGTTACCAAGACCGAAGGATCGATTGAGAAATTAAGCTCATTACGAACATAGACTGCCCCTAGTGAAATCTCACTTTCATGACGCAAATCTTCAATCAATAACTTCCCGACACGCCCGCCAGCGCCAAATACACCTGCTCTTATCATTATGGACAATCCCTATACTGCATTATTCTAATGACATTTTACACTCATAGTGTTTAAAAGCTATTGATGTCCGTCCACATACCCAATCGCTTGAAGTGCGGCAACGGCACCGTCGCCTGCCGCACAAACGACTTGTTTCGGAGCCGATTCGCGCATGTCCCCTGCTGCGAAAAGACCCGAAACCGATGTTTTCATATTCAAATCAACTTTTACTTCGCCCCACTGGGTCATATCGCATAAAAATGTTCCGTCTTCTTGGATTAAAACCTGATTGTTTACATTATTACCGACAAATACGAATACCCCCGGAACATCAATTTGACGGAGTGAGCCGTCTTCGAGTTTTACACGAAGTCCATCAACTCCCATTGCACCGCCAAATACCTCTTCAGGGATAGCATTTAAAACCAATTCGATATTTGCCGTCCCTTTTACTCTTGCAATGGTATTAGGGGCTGAACGAAAAGTGTCACGACGATGAATCAAATAAACTTTGGTACAGATTTTTGCCAAATAGAGTGCCTCTTCGAGTGCCGTATCACCGCCACCGACAACCGCTACCTCTTTATTTTTGTAGAAAAACCCGTCGCATGTGGCACACGTACTCACACCGCGACCGAAAAACGTATCTTCTCCGATAAATCCGGCACGTTTCGGAGTAGAACCGGTGCAGACAATCACACTTTTTGCCTCATCGGATGAGCCGTCAGATTTTTGGATCATAAAAATTCCGTCTTCACGACGTGATACCCGTGTTACTTCCGACATCTCGTGTTTCAATCCGAAACGTTGGCATTGCTCCGGCCATGGAGTCATAAAATCCATGCCGCTTAAATTATGAGCTGTTGCCCCAGGATAGTTTTCAATCTCTGAACTCATCGTTATCTGGCCGCCGGGAAGCCCTTTTTCAAACATCGTGACATTATCTAATCCACCTCGCGTGGTATATAACCCTGCGGTAAGTCCGGCAGGTCCTCCTCCGATAATCGCACAATCTAACATCAATAGTCTCCTGTTTATAAAACATTATTTGAATATCATACTGTGTAATAAATAAAGAGGCACTTTTGAGCGATTAAGGGTTAAATAATTAAGGGCTTATTTATAATTAAAATAAATGAAAGAAATATTTTTGAAGATTTTAAGAGAGGTTAACCCCTCTCCTAAAAGAGTATTGATTAAAGAAGAGCGTTTAGTTTATCAGCAAATGCTTGTTTAGAAGCAGCACCTACCATTTGCTCAACCACTTCACCGTTTTTGAAGAAAAGGATTGTTGGGATAGAGCGGATACCGTATTTTACAGCGATATCTTGCTCTTCATCCGTATTCACTTTACAGATGTTTGCTTTTCCTTCAAACTCACCCGCCAACTCTTCGATAACCGGAGCGATCATACGGCAAGGTCCACACCAAGGAGCCCAAAAATCGACCAAAGAGACACCCTCTTTGGTTACTTCATCAAAATTTGATACTGTTAATTCAACGTATTTACCCATTGTACTTCCTTGATTACGCAATGTTTGTTAAGAGCTATTATAACGCTCCATTCTTTAAAATGACTTATTACATTCTTCTCACATAATTTCTCAAGTATAGGCTTTGAGAGAGCATCTTAGTGCATTCTCTCCAAAGCTTCAGAAAAATATTCACTCCCCTCTTTTCGACATACTTCTTCTTTCATCATTTCAGTGTATTTTCTTTTTATCTCTTGAAGGGTTAATTCTCCCGGCGGTTTTCTTACTGCTATGTATCCGCATAGGGTTCCCTTCTCATCATACTTAGGCGTTACCGTCACAACAACCCAGTAAAATGCTCCGTCTTTGCGCAGATTTTTAACGTATCCTTCCCAAGGATACCCCCGCTCAACACTCTCCCACATTGATTTAAAACAACATTGCGGCATATCGGGATGTCGAATAAGGGAATGGGGTTTACCAATCAACTCCTCTTTTTCATAGCCCGACATTTGAATAAACAAACGATTTACATAGGTAATTTTGCCATGAAGATCGGTCTCCGTAATCATATTGCCGCCTTCAAACTTCACTTCAACATCCGTTGGTGTAGGCCTTTGCATTGTAAAACCTTCTATAACATAAAAAATTATTAAAAGATTATAGCATTTGACGTATAAAAGTCAAAATAAAACATTCGCATTTTACAGCGTGATATTTTCTATCCACTCTAAAGTATCCTCACTAATAATCAAAGCATCAATACAATAATCAAGATTAAGCCGTTTATTCTGAATATAGGTTTGGATAGTACGGTGCAGTTTTTGAAGTTTTGAAGGGGTAATATTATTGACTGCCTGCTCATACGTTTGGGCACTTTTTACCTCAACAAAATGGATTACATCATCACGCAGAGCGATAATGTCGATCTCTCCGAAACGGTTGTAAACGTTCCGATCAAGTATTCTAAATCCGTTTTGTCGAAGATACTCACACCCCCGCTCTTCGGCTATATTGCCACGAGCGCGGGTATGCACAATCAATCCAAATAGTCGGGTTTGATCACCTCGACTTTTATCGATTTAAAACGGGCAGTTTTTATCAACTCATCCGCCTCATCTCCGAAGAGAAAGTTAATATTGCTCTTGGCATGATGAAAGGTCGTAAAGAGAGTCCCTTTTTTGACGGTTGAACTCACTTTTACCCGTAGCGGCGCGCTCTGACCATACTCACTTTTAAGAACGACAAAATCTTTGTATTCAAAAAACTCCTCATCTTCGACACTCACCAGCAAGGTGTCTTCACTGTGACTGCGGTGGAGTTTATCACACGCATTGGTTTGGGCGCCGTTATTATAATGGACCAAAACACGCCCCGTTGTAAGGTAGTACCCCTCATGACGTTGAGTATTGATGAGTTCTTCGACCTGACCGCGCGGCGAGTATTGGTGGTAGTGAAAGCTCCCTTTTCCATCTTTGGTTCGAAACGTATCGATATGCAATACCGGTAAATCCTCTTCCTGCACAGGCCATTGTAATCCGCGCAAGCGATTAGATTCGAGTTTTTCATAACTCGCCCCCCCGAAACGGATCGGAGCATCGACTCGTACCCTCTCCCATACATCCCGCGAATTTTTAAATCCGAAATCAGTACCATAACGTTTGGAAATTTCGGCGATTACTTCCCAGTCATCGGGCATCATTACATTAATAAGTGGTTGAGAGAGATGGAGTCGGCGTTCCGCATTGACATAAACACCCGTCTTCTCATACGCACTTTTTACCCCGAAGATAATGTCGGCAAATTTGGTAATCTCGTTATCAAAGAGTTCATTCACAACCAAAAGATCAAGATTTCCCAAAGCGGCGTGGATTTTGTTTTGATTCGGATGGATATGGGCAATGTCTTCGCTGATGTTGTACAGCGCTTTGATTTTCCCCTCAACCATCGCATTGATTAAATCGGGAGTCATCATCCCCACCTCTTTAGGCGGTTGATAATCGGGAGCGTAATACGGCAGCATTCCGACATCACACGTCCCCTGCACGTTATTCTGACCTCGAAGCGGCATCAACCCTGCACCCCGTTTCCCGATATTTCCGGTCAACATAGCCAAATGGGTTATCGCCATCACGGCATACGAACCATCCAAATGTTCCGTAATCCCAAGGCCCCAGAAAAAAAGGCTTTTACGGGTCGCATATTTGCGAGAAACCATACGAATCTCTTCCACTAACGACTCATATCCTGGAATCTGCAATAAAAACTCAGGGTTGGCATACGGATCATTTAGAATGGCGTTTTTATACTCTTCATACCCTTTAGTCCGTCCATTAACGAATTCGGTATTAACCAAATTCTCTGAGAGGATAACATACGCCATCATGTTGAGAATCATCAGATTCGCTTCATAGGGGATACTCAAATGGTTCGTCGCCGATTTGGAAAGCTGTATACGGCGAACATCCAATACGGCAAGTTCGATATTTTTTTGTTTAATCACATCGAGCATACGGTTGGCGACAATCGGGTGCCCTTCGGTGGTATTAGACCCCATTACCACGATATATTCAGTCTCATAAATGTCATCAAACGGGTTGGTCATAGCTCCCTCGCCGATCGTGGTACGCATCCCTTTGAGTGAGGGGGAGTGACAGACACGGGCGCAGTTGTCAACATGAGGAGAACCGACTACGTGACGGGTAAAATGTTGAAACAGATACGACCCCTCACAACTGGTACGTGCCCCGCCGATCGCAGCAAAACTGTGCGCACCGTATTGATCCGTAATCGCTCTGAGTTTACGGGCAACAAGTTCATACGCACTCTCATAACTGATCTCGTAAAAATCATGATCGACCGGCTCAAGATAGTCCATATCCAAATCGGCAAAGAGTGCGGCATTTTTCGCTAAAAATGACTTTCGGACACGTGCATTGCGAAGACGTTTGGGATGGGTTACAAAGTCCCACCCCTGTTTCCCTTTAATACACAAACGCCCTTGAGAGACAAGACCCTCTTCTTTAGCAAAGATTTTTTGGATTTTGTTATCTTCCACCTCAGCGGAAATATCACATCCTACACCGCAATAGGTACAAACGCTGTCGATCACCATAGGATATTTCCTTGATAGTACGGGTTATGCACCCTTTTTAAAATTAGTGAAGTGTACAATTTTGTCTCTTAAGGACTGCGGAAATAACAAGACAATTCGAATCATTAAGTAAAATCTAAAAGGGAACGCATACCGGATTTTTTTCCGTTCAATCGCCTCTGTAATCCGTTTAATCCCCTCTTCGGTAGACATGAAGAATGGCATTTTAAACTGATTCTTCTGCGTCATCTCCGATTCGATAAACCCCGGCATGATTGTCATCACCGTAATCCCATGCAAGCGAAGCTGATAGTGCAACCCCTCCGCATAGGCGTTGAGTGCCCGTTTGGAACTGCTGTAGGCGATGGAGGTCGGCATAGTAAACAACGAGGCAAGGGAGGAGATAAAAACGATCTCACCCGATTTTTGTTCCATCAGTTTTGGAATGATCGGCTCCAATAAAGCATGAACACTCAGAAAATTGGTTTTAAAGAGCCGTTCAAAATCCTCAAACGGTGTGATTCCCCCACCATGACCGACCGATACTCCGGCATTGAGGATAATTCGGTCGATTTGATTTTGTGAGAGTTCACTCCCGATTTCCCGCATCCGTGCAAAATCATTCACATCGGCAACAATCGTTTCAACCTCAGAGCCTTTATCTCGACATCGCTTTGCCACATCATTCAAACGATCTTCTCTGCGAGCGATCAATACGAGGTGATTTTTATCGGATGCATAATGAAGTGCTAATGCTTCACCTAAACCGCTGCTGGCACCTGTGATAATAATGCGCATTTGCGTCACTTCAATCTCCCCAAAATTTCCAACGCATCCACCTCAAATTTTGAAAATGCAAACCACTTTTTGCCCAAATCTTTGAGACTTGCTCCGATGTGATACATCTCCACCCCATCTAGAATGATAAACCGATCGTGAGCGTTTTTGAACTCAAATAGTTCCATGTTTTGGTATTGCGCTTGGTATTTTTGATAGTCTAGTGAGAGTTGCTTGGTGATAGTTTGGGTATAGATTTTTATTTTAAGATTGGGATATTTACTAAAAAGGGTAAAAACACTGTCGTCGATGTAGTTGTCGATCAGCACTACTTCACTTTTTGCACTTTTAAGTAAATCGTTTACAAAAGCATACGCATCGTAAATCTGTCCGTCGAAAAATATCCCTTCTTTTGTCTTTATAGCGTCAACATTGATAAGCGCCTTAAACTCCCCTATTTGAGATTTAAGAGTTGCTACCTCACTTTCCCAAGATGCAAATCGCTCGTTTGTGATTTTATCGCCATTAATAGCATAACCATTTTG
>DLUI01000008.1 GCA_002742695.1 Sulfuricurvum kujiense
TTGTCTTTGTCTCCCAAACGCATAATGCGATCTGCCGCAATATGTTTCTTCCAAATCTCTTCGGCTTCATCATCGCTCTCATGGACGGTAACCCAAAGTTTATCAACAGGGAGTTTCATCACTTCGGTCACAAATTCCCACGCATGGGCAATCGCTTCTTCTTTGAAATAATCACCGAAACTGAAGTTCCCGAGCATCTCGAAAAACGTATGGTGACGCGCTGTATGACCGACATTCTCTAGGTCATTATGCTTGCCCCCTGCGCGAATACATGTCTGTGCACTGGTCGCACGCGGATTGGCAGGGATAGGGATATCGCCCGTAAAAATTGACTTAAACGGAACCATCCCCGCATTAGTAAAAAGGAGGGTTGCATCATCAGGAACGAGGGGAGAACTCGGAACCCGTGCGTGTTGTTTTGATTCAAAAAAGGCCAAAAAGGCTTCGCGGACATCCATCATAGTCATACTCTCATTTGGATAAAATTGCGCGATTATAACAAAGAAGGCGTTAAAGAGGAATTAGAACGACTCCCGCATAAGCAGGAATCAAGAAACAAGTTACGAAAACGCCCGATTAAGGGCACTAAACATCGCTTTGATCGACGCAACGGTAATATCGTTATCACACCCTACCCCGAAAAATTTATCCAAACTCTCCGTCTGAATCTCGATGTAGGCAACCGCTTCGGCACTGGAAAGCTCTCCGCGTGAGTGCTCGCTGTACGAGAGGATTTTAAAGTTATGGGAATACTCCACCATCAACGCATTTTTGCACGCATCGATCGGACCGTTCCCCTGCCCTTCGCTTCGGATCACTTTGCCGTTATGGGTGTATTCCAACACACATTTGGCGGAGTGCTCTTTTGCACTCTCCGAGAGAACCGAATAATCGACAAACTCGATGTCATGCGGTTCACCGAAATAGGTTTTCTCGAAGATGTCTAAAATCTCTTCGGAGGTGAGTTCGCGTCCCGCTTCGTCCGTAACGCGCTGAACGATCGTTCCGATTTCAGGGTGCATTTTCTTCGGCAATGAGTAGCCGAATTTATCTTCGAGGACGTAGGCTACGCCCCCCTTGCCCGATTGGGAGTTGATACGGATAATCCCCTCGTAGTTGCGCCCCACGTCCTGCGGATCGATCGGCAAATAGGGAACTTCCCAGAATGCGTCCTCTTTGGAACGCTGATACGCCAACCCTTTGTTGATCGCATCTTGGTGAGAGCCTGAAAACGCCGTATAGACAAGTTCGCCCACATACGGATGACGCTCATGCGTTTTCATATCGGTACACTCTTCGACGATACGAACGACCGTCTCTAAATCGCTGAAATCCAACTCCGGATCGACCCCTTGGGTATACATATTGAGTGCCAACGTGATAATATCGACGTTTCCGGTGCGCTCTCCGTTGGAGAGCAACGTCCCCTCGACACGATCCGCCCCAGCCAACAATGCAAGCTCCGTCGCGGCAACCGAGGTTCCGCGGTCATTGTGGGTATGGGTCGAGATCAATACGTGCTCGCGATTCGTCAAATGACGGCTCATCCACTCGATCTGATCGGCATAGACGTTCGGAGTTGCCATCTCGACCGTCGCGGGGAGATTAATAATAACTTTACGCTCAGCGCTGATCCCCCAACGATCGGTCACTGCATTACAGATACGGGCGGCATATTCCAGCTCCGTCCCCGTAAAACTCTCCGGTGAATACTCTAAACTAATCTCACCGTCGTGCTTGGCGGCGCGGGCTTTGACCATATCGACACCCTCTAGTGCCAACGCGATAATCTCATCTTGCTCTTTGCCGAAGACGATCTTACGCTGGGCTACCGAGGTGGAGTTGTACAGATGGACAATCGCTTTTTTGACCCCTGCCAACGCTTCAAACGTTTTGTCGATCAAATGTTCCCGCGCTTGGACGAGGACTTGTACCGTCACGTCATCGGGAATCAATTTCTGCTCTACAAGAGTGCGTAAAAAATCGAACTCCACTTTCGACGCGGAGGGGAATCCCACCTCAATATTTTTAAATCCGAGTTTCAGCAAGAGGGTGAAGAGAGAGAGTTTTTGATCCAAATTCATCGGGGTGATCAACGCTTGGTTTCCGTCGCGAAGATCGACACTGCACCAGATAGGGGCGTGCGTGATGGTTTTGGACGGCCAAATACGATTCGGCAAATCAACTTGAGGATAAGGGCGGTATTTGCCCATGGATGCGTGTTTCATACGAAACTCCTTGCTATTTTCTCTCCTCATTGCCCTTGCTGGTGGCAATAAGTGGGCGAATTATAGCAAAAAGGGGAGCAAACGCGGATGAACTCTGTTTTTATCGTTTTTCGATCTTTTCAATGATATGCGCGGCACCGTTGGGGGCAATCAATTTTCCTAACGCTTCACTCCTGACGCCGATATCACTCTCAATCGCTTCTTGCAGTTTTAGGAGTAACCCGTCGCTTTGTCTCTCGCACCATCCTGCATTATGATCGATGATATAGCGGGCGTTATGGTATTGGTGATCGGCGGCGGCATAAGGGAACGGGATATAAAACGCAGGGATTTTCGCCGCACAGAGTTCCCAGAGGGTACTGGCACCGGAACGGCTTATGGCAAAATCACTCCGCTCGCACAACTCCGCAATCTGCGTCGTAAACCCGTACACTTCCGCCGGTATCCCAAGTTCATGGTACGCGGCACGTACCCGCTCTTCTTCTTTGAGTCCGCACTGATGAATAATATGTATCCCTTTATCACGAAGCCACGGAGCGATTTCAAGTGCCAAATCGTTAATAAATTTAGCCCCCTGCGATCCCCCTAAAAAGATCACGGTTTTAATAGAGTCACGGATACGGGCATTCTCAAAGTAGCGTGCATTGACGGGATAATCGCAATGATTCTCCCCCTCCTCATACGAGCTGAAAAATCGCTTCGCATACGGTCGAAGCAATCGGTTTAACTTTCCCGTCACCGCATTTTGTTCGTGAATGTAGAGCGGCGTGCCCGTCGCAACCGCCGCCATAGCAGCCGGTGCCGCCGAAAATCCTCCGACACTCACAACGGCGTCAGCTTTAAAGGCACGAATCAACGTACGTGAGTGTAACAGTGCTTTAAACACTTTCCACAAAGCGACGAGTTTTCCAAATCCCGATTTGTTGACCACTCCCGTCGTATCCAAAAAGTGAACCTCATCAAAAAGAGAACTCTCTCCGAACCACTGACGATCTTGCCCTGATGTTGAACCGATAAACATCACTTTGTGCCCTTGCTCACGTGCTTTTTCTGCTAAAGAGAGAGCGATCACCAAATGTCCTCCTGTTCCGCCTCCAGTAAAAATGAGATTCACTTTTTATCCCCCGATTTGTATTCAATCTTTTTAGAGACCATCAACACCATCCCTATCCCCATTGCCGAAGCCAACATAGCCGAACCTCCGTAACTCAAAAATGGGACTGAAATCCCTTTAATAGGGGTTAATCCACTAATACCGTAGGCATTGATCATAAACGCAAAGGTGATCAAAAGCCCTACACCCAAACTAAAAAGATAGGCCGTATCGTTATGAGAGCGATTGGCAATTTTAAAGAGACGGTGCAGCAGCATAATAAAAAGGAGTGCCACTCCGAAAACCCCGATAAATCCGAACTCTTCGGCTATTCCTGCCAGTACAAAGTCGGTATGAACCTCACTCAAAAAGCCGAGTTTGAAGGTTCCCCCCCCTAATCCCGCACCGAAAATCCCTCCGTTATGAATCGCATTAAGGGAATGGCCGATTTGATACGCCTCTTCGGCATTTTCAATCCGCAAATGGCGTGCAATCGGTTCAGGGAAAAAAGCCAATACGGTACTTTGTGCCGATCCCCACCACGACAAAATTCGGTTAATACGGTGTTCCGAAGTAAAAATAAAGAAAAGGAAAAAACCTACCGCACTCCCGACCAACGTCATAAAAAAGCGAAAACTGCTCCCCGCAAAAAAGAGCATAAACGCCAATGTCAACGCCAAAACGACAACCTGCCCCAAGTCATTTTGCATAAAGGCGATCAAAAACATGACAATGATAAAAATAGCCGCATAGGGGGCAAAGCGTTTAAACTCTTCCGTCACACCCATATCCGCGTGATGGCCGAGTTTACGGGAGAAACTCCACGCCAGAAAGTAGACAAAACCGATTTTAAAAAACTCGACGGGGGCGAGTGAAAATCCCACTAATTTAATCCACCGTTTTGCACCGCCGACTTCGCTCACCAGTGATGCAGGGAGAAATGGCATCACGATCATCAGAAGCATCCCTCCGAAAAAGAGGCCAAGTCCTAAACGGTGAAGCCAAACATCAGGGTCTAGCTGAGCAAGCGTCCACATAATTAAAATCGAGATAACCGCAACAACGAGCTCACGCGCAACGAAATGAAAGTCATTATATTCGAATAAAATAACCGTATATGCGGAGAGGGTATAAGAGCATATAACCCCTACGGTAATCAACGCTGTCGTTAAAATAAATAGTTTTTTATCAGGCATTTTAGGACTTATTTAATGTATAATTTATGCAAGTATATCGCTCTTTATACTAGAGTTCGATAAAAGCGAGTGGGTAGAATATGGAATGTTTTTTGCTTTAGTATTCCAAACAAATTGAGAGAAAGGGGAAAAAGGAATGGGACTCACTATTTCACGTTCACATGATCTGATGAAAAGCGCCATGGATTACCGTGCCGCACGACAAGATATTATTGCCGGCAACATTGCCAATGCCGATACCCCTTTCTATCGCCCTAAAGATATCAGCTTTGAAGATACATTGGCTCAAAAGAGTGCTCAAATTTTTGCCGATAAATCCCAAACCCTCCAAATGGCGCACACCAACGGTGCCCATTTGGGACCGATCGATTCGGGTTCTTCAAAACCGACTACTTTTTTTCGTGATGGCCATATGGCACGTAATGATGGAAACAGTGTTGATTTGGATGTCGAAACAACGGAAATGGCAAAAAACTCGACGATGTTTAATGCCCTCACCGCTGCACTCAAAAAAGATTCCGCTTTGTTCAAAAGCGTCATAGACGCTTCGAGCAAAACAGCGTAAGGATTAGATTATGTCTTTTTTAAATAGCTTTGATATCAGCGGTTACGGCCTTTCCGCTCAGCGTGTCCGTGTTAACACCATCAGTTCGAACATTGCGAATGCTCAAACGACACGTACCAATGAGGGTGGACCGTACCGACGTCAAGAGGTTATTTTTAAAGCGATCGATTTTAACCAACTCTATAACAAAGCATTGGAAAACGAAACCTCCGCACTCGGCTACAGCGACCCGCTCAAAGAGGGGTTGGCAGGTTTGAAACCAAATCCTGCTATTATGAGTGTTATTGTTGATAAAATCAGCAGAGATGACAGCGCGCCGAAAATGAAATACGACCCTTCTCATCCCGATGCAGACGCAAAAGGGTATGTTGCGTACCCAAATATTAATCCTGTCGTCGAAATGGCCGATTTAGTCGAAGCAACACGTTCGTATCAAGCGAACGTCGCCGCATTCGAAAGTGCAAAAAATATGGCCGGCAGTGCCATTAGTATATTACAAGGATAATCCGTAAATGGCTAATATTCAATCGATCAAATCTCTCTCTACTGCCGATTTACTGGCGAACAAAAGCGGCAATACGGTCGAAGCAAGCAGTACCGATTTCGCCCAAGAGCTCAAAAATGCCCTCGGCAACGTCAACCAAATGCAAGTTGACGGCGAAAGAGCTATGAGCGATATCGCGACAGGCTCGGTCAAAGATCTTCACCAAGCCGCCATCGCTATCGATAAAGCCGAAATCAGTATGAAATTGATGCTCGAAGTACGAAATAAGGCACTCAATGCCTATAAAGAAATTACTCGAACGCAAATGTGATTTAATCTTTTCACATGCGCCATTCCAATAAATCAAAAAAAATCCTTGCCCTTTTCCTCGTTCTCATGTTCGGTTTCGTCATTTTTTTGGCGGTTATGCTCTATACGGCACTCCATGAACGGGATATCCCCTCTATTTACTCCGAAGACAGTGCCAAAGCACAACGCGGATCGATTATCAGTGCAGACGGTTTTCATATCGCTACAACCCAAAAACTCTATAAAGCGGTCGTCAATACCCGTAATATCGATCCGGACAAAGAGGAACTTTTCATCCAGCTCTTCAGTATCTACAGCGGAACCGAGCCCAATGAGATACGAGAACGTCTCCATACCCGCAAAGGCTCCGTGACACTTAGCTATCACATCAGTCCGAAAGAGGCGATGTATCTCAAAACACTTGCCTTTGAATTGCGCCGTTTAGGGGTATTTATCGAATATGAAACCCCATCGGGTGAGCGTATTTTGCAAGGGCTTAATATTTTAGAGAGCGGCGAAGCGCGTCAATACCCCTACGGCAAACTCCTCACCCCCCTTTTGGGCTATCCTCGTAAAATCGAAGAAGAGGGGTATACGCGAGTGTACGGGATCAAAGGGTTGGAGAAATTTTTTGATGAAGAGCTAAACCCTCAACAAAACAAAACCCAAAAAGCGCTGCGCGATGTCAACGGTTATCTGATTTTAAATAAACAAAGCCAAGTCAAACGTCAGATCAACGGTCTAACCGTTAAACTCAATATCCCTATTATGCTCCAATCCCGCGTGGAAACGATCACCGATCAAATCAAAGAACAACTTCAAGCCGATGAGATCATCGCCACCGTAATGGAGTCCAAGAGCGGAAAAATCATCGCCCTTGCCAGCTCAAACCGTTTTGATCCGAGCCATATCCGAACCGAAGATTACCCTTCACTCAATGCCAATGCCATCGAATACAGCTATGAGCCGGGATCGGTTATCAAGCCGATTATCTTTGCCCTTATGCTCGATCGAGGTCTCATTAACCCTTACGACATGGTTAACGGACATAACGGGCGCTTCACGATGGGGCGCAAGACTATCGTTGATGAGCATGCCTTCAGTATGATCAGCGCCGAAGATGTCCTTGTCCACTCTTCCAACATCGGTATCGCCCAACTGGCGCAGAAACTCAACGGTGCCGAATACACCGAGGGGCTGAAACGGTTTGGATTTACCCACTTCAGCGGTATTGACCTGCCGTATGAAAAACGGGGATCTATCCCCAGTTCCACACAGTTAAATAATTCCCTCTATAAAGCGATCACCTCATACGGTTACGGTATGCGTGCCAATGCGATGCAGCTGGTCAAAGCGTTCAATGTCTTTAATAATGGGGGGAGACTGATCAATCCGATGGTGGTCGAGGCGCTCTATGATGATAACGGCCGCACTATTCCGATGCAGATACAACCGCCTGTTCAAGTAATTTCTCCCGCTACGGCAGAGCGGATGAAACAAATTCTCATCAAAACCGTCAATGAGGGGACGGGAACGGTTGCTAAAACACCGGGAATTCAAGTGGGAGGAAAAACGGGAACGGCGCATATCGCGAAAAACGGTGCGTATGTTAACAGCTACCACACCTCATTTATCGGGTTTGCCAATGATGCGACACACGACTATACGATCGGTATTACAGTAATCGAACCGCGTACCGTCTACTTTGCCTCTATTACCGCCGTACCGGTGTTTAAAGCGATTGTCGATCTGATGGTGGAGGAAAAATACCTTATCCCCGATCCCGCCGCCGTAGCGGCCGCCGCTTCACCGATAGAGACTACACACCCGTAAGGGCTTTTTGGATAACGGTTGTCACCTCTTTCTCAAAGCGATAGTGTTTTTGTATCCCCCACACTTCAATAACCGCTTCCCCTTTAACAAAGAGTTTACGCTTCGATTGCACAATAGCGAGAACACGGTTGCTGTTCAGGTGTTTCGTATCGACACGAAACTCCAAAGGGATCACCTTTTCGCTACCGGAAGGGATGATAAAAGAGTATTCTCCCCCCGATTTTGCTTCTCCTCGTGCAATCACCTCTTTCGCATCAAGAAGGGTATAAGTGAGTGATACAATCCTAATATCGCTGTGCCATTTATTCACCACTTTTAAATCGCTCCCCAAACGGATCTCTCCGCTCTTCGTCGAGATTCCTAAAAGCGACAATACCCCCAATACCATTTCAGCCTGAGTATTTTCCCAGCGCAAATTTCCTTGCGGTTCAATGAAAATATCTTTCCCTATTTTGGGAGCACATCCGGCTAGGAGGATAACAATAAGAAGACTCGATAGATACTTTTTCATATTACATCCACACATTATCGATTAGACGGGTCGTTCCGACACGTGCCGCAACCAGTACGATGGTATTGCCGGTTACCACCTCATCAATCGACTCAAACGCTCTATTGACGATCGCCACATACTCGACATCCAAAGGCTCAAGTATAGCTTCCATCGCCTCTTTGATCTCCGCACTTTTGGTATTTCCCTGCATAAGCATCTTTGTTGCCCGTTTGAGTGCGGCTGAGAGTTTCAACGCCTCTTGACGCTCAGAGCTGTTCAAATATATATTACGGCTCGAGAGGGCCAAGCCATCCGATTCACGAACCGTCTCCATCGGGACAATCTCGATGTTCATGAAAAAATTGTGACACATTTGGGTAATAAGGGCGAGTTGCTGGGCATCTTTTTTCCCGAAATAGACACGAGCGGGACGTACCATATTCAGCAATTTCATAACAACCGTCAACACTCCGTCAAAATGTCCGGGACGGGAAGAGCCTTCGAGAATAAATCCTCTCACATCAGGGGCACATATCCGCACCTCATCTTCGCCGTACATCGCGTTTACATCGGGATAAAAGAGAACATCGACACCGCTCAGCTCACAGATTTTAAAATCGGCCTCTTCGCGGCGGGGGTATTTGCTCAAATCTTCCCCCGGTAAAAACTGGGTCGGATTGACAAAAATCGAAACAACCACATAATCGTTCCCACTGCGAGCCGCTTCAATCAGGCTGCGATGACCGATATGGAGCGCCCCCATCGTCGGAACGAAACCGATTGTTCCCGTTTTAAGTTGAAGCGCATCTTGAAGTTCTTGCGCGGAACGTGCGATAATCATTGTTTTAGCCTCTATAGAATATAATTGGCATTATAATATATCAGAAGGTATTCCTACTTATGGATCATTACGAATATACCGAATTACTTAAAACATTGACGATTAAAATGCAAAACGTCACCGACGTAGTCCGTCCGCAAGATATCAATAATCGTTTGAGTGAAATCGAAGCACTTGAAAACTCAGACGGCTTTTGGAACGATGCGGCTGCCGCAGGCGTTATCCAAAAAGAAAAAACCCAGTTAGAACGCCGCCTGGCAAAGTATTCTAAAACCTTTCATACCCTCGGTGATGCCGTAGATTTGTACGATATGGCAAAAGAAGAGGGAGATGAAGAGACGATCGAATCCCTTTTCGCCGATGCAGGAGCACTGGAAAACAATGTCAAATCGATGGAAGTCGAAGTCCTTCTATCGGGTGAGCACGACAGTCATAATGCCATCGTCACCATCCATCCGGGTGCCGGGGGAACCGAGTCCCAAGACTGGGCATCGATGCTGTTACGTATGTATACCCGTTGGGCGGAGCGACATGACTTTACCGTAGAGATACTCGATTATCAAGCCGGAGAAGAGGCAGGGATCAAAGATGCGGCACTTCTGATCAAAGGGGTTAATGTCTACGGTTATCTCAAAAATGAAAACGGTATCCATCGCCTCGTTCGTATCAGCCCGTACGACTCTGCGGCGAAACGTCACACCAGTTTCACCTCCGTTATGGTCTCTCCCGAACTCGACGATGATATCGATATCGAGATCGAAGACCGTGATATCCGTATCGACACCTACCGTGCTTCCGGTGCGGGGGGTCAGCACGTCAACAAAACCGAATCGGCAATCCGTATCACCCACATCCCGAGCGGGATCGTCGTACAGTGTCAAAATGACCGTAGCCAGCATAAAAACAAAGCAACCGCTTTTAAAATGCTCAAATCCCGTCTCTATGAGTTAGAGATGGAGAAAAAGCAAGCGGCGGTTGATGGAATCGAGAAAAGTGAAAACGGCTGGGGGCATCAAATTCGCTCGTATGTTTTGGCTCCCTATCAGCAAGTCAAAGACACCCGTTCAGGAATCCCCTACTCAAACATCAGCACTATTCTTGACGGGGATATCGATGAAATGATCGAAGGTGTACTCATCTCCCTTAGCCGCAAAGATGACGACGAATAATCCAAACACCATTCTCAAAGAGTGCGCGCTCCATGAGCCGTGCTCCTATATTTCGGGTAATACCCAAAGCATCCATTATAAAGTGATACAAGAGTGTACCAAAGAGCAATGTGAAGCCCTTATTCTGAGGGGGTGGCGACGGTTCGGATCAATGTATTTCCGTCCCATTTGTCAGGAGTGCCGCGCATGCGAGAGTCTCAAAATTGATGTTGAACGCTATCCGCTGAGAAAATCGGATCGCCGAATCTTACGTAAAAATGCCCATCTTAGCACCGTTATCCGTCAACCGACCCTCACACGTGAGCACCTCAGCCTTTTTGAGCGTTACCATCGATATAAGCACCATACCCGCGATTGGGATGCTCCAAAAAACGACCCGAAAAACTACTACGCCTCATTTGTTCAAGGGCATGGAGATTTTGGATTTGAAGTGCTCTATTTCGAAGGGGAAAAACTTATCGCCGTCGATCTCATCGATATTTTAGAAGAGGGGATCAGTGCTCTGTATTGCTACTACGATCCCGACTACAACAGCCAATCTCTCGGACGCTATACTCTGTTGCAGCAAATCGAATTTGCCCGCCGTTTGGGGCTTAAATGGATCTATCTCGGCTATTACGTCAAAGGGTGCCAAAGTTTGGAGTACAAAGCAACTTACACCCCCTCACTTGAACTGATGGGGAGACCCGAAGAGGATGAGATACCGATATGGAAAGAGGTAACCGATGAATACCCTTCTCTTTAAAGACACTCTGATAACCCCCTCCAAAGTGATCTGTATCGGACGCAACTACGTCGAACATATTTACGAGCTGAATAATGAAATCCCCTCCTCTATGGTCGTTTTCAACAAGCCCAATTCTGCCATCACCGATACCTTGCATTTCATAACGCCGGATACCCGCTTCGAGGGAGAGATCTGTTTTCTAATGATGGAGGGAGCGATAGCGGGGGTGGGATTCGGACTCGATCTCACCAAAGGTGACCTCCAAAATTATCTTAAATCCAAAGCTCTTCCGTGGGAGCGGGCAAAAGGATTTGACGGCTCTGCCGTTTTAGGTGATTTTGTCCCTCTCACAGTACCCCTCGAATCGCTTCGGATGACACTCCATATCAACGGCGTTTTAGTGCAAGAAGCGACGTATGAGCTCATGATCTACAAACCCTCAGAAATGGTAAAGGAGATAGCACGTTTTATGAGTTTTGAAGATGGGGATATCATCATGAGCGGTACCCCTAAAGGGGTATCAACCTATCATATCGGAGATACCTTTATCGGACGCATTTACAGTGGCAATACGGTAGTGGTTGAGAGTCAATGGAGTGTACTTTAACGTTACACTTTTTCGAGCATAAGCTCTTCTAGGTTATCGGGAATATTTACAATCTCTTTTGTTTTAGTCCCAACGCCTGCTGAAGAGAGTGGTGACTCTGATATCAAAGTCTCTATATCCCCTTCAAAATCGGCGAGTACAAATCGATCACCCCATATTCTGAAAATCAGATGTTTCGGCAACCTCATCACTAAATAATCTGCAAACTCGGAAATAAGTACATTTCCCCCTTCCCATCCATGTGTTTTATTGTAATGATGAAAATCGACCAATGAGATAATCCAAAGTTTATCCGGTTTCGGATGACGGGAACGTCCGTTAAACGTCATCATAAAATAATCTTCATTGTAAAGTTTTGTCAACCGATCCTTGAAAAAATAGCTCATCCGTTCTTCTTCGAGTGCACTGGAACCCATCTGAGTGATCGAAGTATCGATCGTAACATCGGCAAGAACTTTTGATGCGGCATTGACGACGGCCGGATGGTACCATTTACCGCTCAACTCATTCAACTCGATCAGTGATTCGTCAATCTCTTTTCGGGGTTTATAAATACGGTTGGTGGTCATTGCGTCAAACGAATCGGCAACCGCCATAATATGCCCCAGCATCGAAATCTCTCCACCTTTTTTACCGTAGGGATAACCGCTTCCGTCATAGCGCTCATGGTGGTCTATCATAATATCCGCGAGCTCTTTATACAAATGGACGGTTGAGAGAACCTCATATCCTGCCCTAGCGTGTTCTTTAATCAGTTCATATTCAAGCTTGGTCAATTTTCCGGGCTT
>DLUI01000028.1 GCA_002742695.1 Sulfuricurvum kujiense
ACTCGGTAAAAATGATGTGAAAGGGTCAAATAAACTTTTCAGCAATGTTGATGAGATTATGATCGCACTTGAACACAAAGCACTCGATTTGCATGCGAAAGTTCGTACTCGTGTTGAGGGACGTGTTATCCATACTACAGCAGGACGTATGATTCTTCAGTCGATTCTTCCGGAATTCGTACCTGCGGAATTGTGGAACGTTGTGATGAAAAAGAAAAACATCTCTATTCTTGTTGACTATGTCAATAAGCACGGTGGAATCGCTGTAACAGCTGGTTTCTTGGATGATTTGAAAAACCTCGGGTTCAAATACGCAACTGCGTCAGGGGTATCGATCTCTATCACCGATATCATTATTCCTGAAATGAAAGCGGGATTGATTGTTGCCTCTAAAAACCGTGTTAAAGAGATCCAAAAACAATTCGAAGCGGGTCTTTTGACGGAGCAAGAACGTTATAACAAAATCATTGACGTCTGGACCGATACGAATAATACCGTTGCGGGCGGAATGATGGAGTTGATCCAAAATGATAAAGCCGGGTTTAACTCGATCTTTATGATGGCGGACTCCGGAGCGCGTGGTTCTGCGGCTCAGATTCGTCAGCTAGCCGGTATGCGTGGTTTGATGGCGAAACCGGACGGTTCGATCATCGAAACCCCGATTATCTCGAACTTTAAAGAGGGTCTAAACGTCCTTGAGTACTTTATTTCTACCCACGGTGCTCGTAAAGGTCTTGCGGATACCGCGCTTAAAACAGCGAATGCGGGTTATTTGACGCGTAAACTCGTTGACGTTGCGCAAAACGTGAAAATCGTTGAGCATGACTGCGGAACGCATGAAGGGATTGAACTTACCGATATCTCTGTCGGTAATGAATTGATCGAGCCTCTAGAAGACCGTATTTACGGTCGCGTATTGGCAGAAGATGCGATTGATCCGATCACGAATGAGATCCTTTACTCTGAGGGTACGTTGATTGATGAGATCAAAGCCTCTAAAGTGATCGAAGCGGGTATCCGTTCGGTTCAAATCCGTACTCCGACAACGTGTAAATCAGAGGGTGGTGTATGTGCTCTTTGTTACGGTCTTAACCTCGGAAGCGGCGGAATCGTTAAACGCGGAGAAGCGGTCGGTATTATCGCGGCACAATCGATCGGGGAGCCGGGTACACAGTTGACACTTCGTACCTTCCACGTTGGGGGAACGGCGTCAAGCACTCGTGAAGAGCGTCAAGTCATCGCAACGAAAGAGGGTTTCATCCGGTATTACAACATGAAAACGTACCTCTCTAAAGAGGGGAAACAAATCGTTGCGAATCGTCGTAATGCCGCTATTTTGTTGGTAGAACCGAAAATCAAAGCTCCGTTCAACGGAACTATTGAAATTCAAACGATCCATGACGAAGTTATCGTTAGTGTAAAAGGTGAAAGCCAAACGGTACGTTATACCCTTCGTAAAAACGAAGTGGCAAAACCGAACGAACTTGCTGGTGTCAGCGGTAAAATCGAAGGTAAATTCTACCTTCCGTATGAAAACGGTACAGCGGTAAAAGTGGATGAATCAATCGTTGAAACGATCAAAGACGGATGGAATGTACCGAATCGTATCCCGTATGCTTCTGAGATCCAAGTCAAAGATGGTGCACCGATCACTCAAAAAATCCTTGCAAAAGAGAAAGGGGTTATCAAATACTACCTCCTCAAAGGGGATTATTTAGAGCGTCACCACGAGATTGCTAAAGGGTACAGTGTTGAAGAGAAAGGTCTCTTCGCCGTTGTCGCTGATAGTGAAGATCGTGAAGCGATTCGTCACTATATCGCTCGCGGTTCTGTGATCGAAGTGAATGATAATGAAGCGGTAAAAGCCGATACGTTGATCGCTAAACCGGTTAAAGAAGAGTCGGTAGTTATCGCTGAGTGGGATCCGTATTCGAATCCTATCATCTCAGAAACCGACGGTGTCATCACGTTTGAAGACATTATTCCGGGTATTACCGCGTCTGAACAATTCGACGAACTAACCGGTAAAACACGTTTGATGATTAATGAATACGTTGCACCTGAGTTTAAACCTGCGATCGTCCTTGCGGCGAACGACGGTTCGGTGATCCGCTATGCGGTTGAGCCGAAAACAGCGATTTTCGCACAAGATAGAGCCGATGTAAAAGTCGCTGATATCTTGGCAAGAACGCCGAAAGCACTTCAAAAATCACGCGATATCACCGGGGGTCTTCCACGGGTTTCTGAGCTTTTCGAAGCACGTAAACCGAAAGAGATTGCTCTTATCGCGGAACTTGACGGGGTTGTTAGCTTCGGTAAACCGCTTCGTGGTAAAGAACGTATTCTTATTACCTCTGAAAACGGAATGGTTAAAGAGTACTTCGTTGATAAAAACCTTGTTGCATTGGTTCATCCGGGCGAGTTCGTTCACGCCGGTGAGCGCTTGACTGACGGTGTTATCAGCTCACACGAGATTTTAAGAATCTTGGGTGTTAAAGCGTTGTATAACTACCTTGTCAGTGAAGTACAACAAGTTTACCGTCGTCAAGGGGTTAACATCGCCGACAAACACATCGANNGATGTGGTTTCTAAAGCACAGTTCAAAATCGAGAACGAAAAAATCCTTCGTCTCGGCGGAGAGCCTGCGATTGCTGAGCCGTACCTTGTCGGTATCACCCGTGCAGCGGTTAGTGCTGACTCGATCATCTCGGCAGCATCGTTCCAAGACACTACAAAAGTCTTGACCGAAGCGGCAGTTTCTGCGAAAATCGATGACTTGACGGACTTGAAAGAGAACGTCATCATCGGTCGCACGATCCCAGTCGGTACCGGTATCTACAAAGACCAAAAAATGGTTTTCGGAGACTAAGGTTTCCTCTTCTCGTCATTCCCCTTTCGGGGAATCTTTCTTTATAAATAGTATCAGATTTTCTTTTTCTTTTTTGTTGTACACTATAGCAATTTAAAAGTTGGTATCGGGAGATAAGGTGATTAATCAATCAGATTATTTGAAAGATGAGCTCTACACGCGTATCTCAACCGATCCTTCTATTTTTGAGTTTTTACAAAGCGGATCTCTTGATGGTTTATGGTACTGGGATCTTGAGAATCCCCAGAACGAATGGATGAATGCACGGTTTTGGGAACTGCTGGGATACGATCCGAAAGAGAAAAAACATCTAGCTAGCGAATGGCAAGAGTTGATAGATCCCGATGACTTAAAGGTAGCGCTGGAGAATTTCCACAAACATTGTGAAGATCCTGCACACCCTTATGATCAAATTGTTCGCTATCGTCACAAAAACGGTAAAACGATTTGGGTGCGTTGTCGCGGAATTGCTATCAGAGATGCTCAGGGCAAGCCGATTCGTATGCTGGGTGCACATAATGATTTAACCGAACTTAAAGAGCTTGAAGAGAATCTCAGGTATATGGCGAGTACGGATGCGCTAACTGGTCTCATGAATAGACGTTCTTTTGAAGAACATTTTGAGTGGAGTCTTAAAAATAGACAACGCACCTCTGAAGTGTTAAGTTTAGCGATAATAGATATTGACCACTTTAAGAATATAAACGATACCTATGGACATCAGATGGGAGATTTGGTTTTGATTGCCATTGCTTCTGCGATTAAAGAAGGATCTAGAGAAAACGACTTCCCCGCTCGTTGGGGTGGAGAGGAATTTATTGTCTTGTTGCACGGTGCAGATGCAGAACAATCATTGTTGGTTGCTGAGAGGATAAGAGCGTGTATCGCTAAAATTAATATAGTTCACTGTGAGATATCGGCTAGTATCGGTGTATCAACTTTTTTACCTCAAATCGGTGAGGCGTCGAGAGCATTTATGGATCAATGCATTGCGTTGGTAGATAGTGCACTGTATGAAGCTAAGGCTTCAGGGCGGAATTGTGTAATACACAATCTAAAGAAAGAAAACAGATTATAACTCTCTTACAACTTCCTTAAAATAAGCTCAAATTAATCAAAAATTAGCTATTATTGCGCGTTTATTAGTCCCCTTTAAGTAGTGGATTAAAATTCTACTGGAACATTTCAACAAAGGAGATTGTGTGCCAACAATCAACCAACTTATTCGTAAAGAGCGACAAGCGGTAGTGAAAAAATCAAAATCACCCGCTTTGGTGTCATGCCCACAACGTCGTGGTGTATGTACTCGTGTATATACTACAACCCCTAAAAAACCGAACTCGGCGCTTCGTAAAGTTGCTAAAGTTCGTTTGACTTCTGGGTTTGAAGTTATTAGTTATATCGGTGGTGAGGGTCACAACTTGCAAGAGCACTCTATCGTTCTTGTTCGTGGCGGTCGTGTAAAAGACTTACCAGGGGTAAAATACCATATCGTACGTGGTGCTCTTGATACTGCGGGTGTTAAAGACCGTAAAGTATCTCGTTCTAAATACGGAACGAAAAAAGCTAAGGTTAAAAAATAACCAACTAGTCTGACAAGATTCGGTTTTTGATGACCGTTTTTTGAGTAAATGAAAAAACATTGAAGGAAACATTATGAGAAGAAGAAAAGCGCCCGTTCGCGAAATTATGCCTGACCCGGTTCATGGTTCAAAAATTTTGACAAAGTTCATCAACAAAATTATGTGGGACGGTAAAAAAAGTACCGCTGAAAAAATTATGTACGGTGCTTTGGATATCATGGGTTCACGTGGTGAAAAAACAGGTATCGAAGTGTTTAACGCTGCGATTGATAACATCAAGCCGGTTATCGAAGTAAAAAGCCGCCGTGTGGGTGGAGCGACCTACCAAGTTCCAGTAGAAGTTCGTCCTGTACGTCAACTATCTCTTGCAATCCGCTGGTTAACCGATGCGGCACGCAAACGTAACGAGCGCACTATGGCAGAGCGTTTGGCAAATGAATTATCAGATGCTGCAAACGATAAAGGTACAGCATTCAAACGTAAAGAAGATACTTACAAAATGGCTGAAGCGAATAAAGCGTTCGCTCACTATCGCTGGTAAGATATTCGTAACCTTTTGATGACCCTCTCGGGTTATCATTCCCCTATCCACTATAAACTCTATTAAGGGCTATTATCATGGCAAGATCCCATAAACTTGAAGACGTAAGAAACATCGGTATCGCCGCTCACATCGACGCGGGTAAAACGACAACAACTGAGCGTATCTTGTTCTACACCGGTGTATCACACAAAATCGGTGAAGTTCACGAAGGTGCTGCAACTATGGACTGGATGGAGCAAGAGCAAGAGCGTGGTATTACCATTACCTCTGCGGCGACAACTTGTGAATGGAACGGCAAACAAATCAATATCATCGACACTCCGGGCCACGTTGACTTCACCATTGAAGTTGAGCGTTCTATGCGTGTACTTGATGGTGCTGTAGCGGTATTCTGTGCCGTTGGTGGGGTTCAACCACAATCGGAAACAGTATGGCGTCAAGCAAACCGTTACGGGGTTCCTCGTATGGTTTTCGTCAATAAAATGGACCGTACAGGAGCTGATTTCTACAACGTAGAAGAGCAAATCCGTGCTCGTCTTAAAGCGAATCCAATCGCGATTCAACTTCCAATCGGTGCGGAAGATCAATTTAAAGGGATCATCGATCTCGTTAAAATGAAAGCTATCCTTTGGGATGAAGATGCAGCGATGGGCTCAAACTATCATGAAGCAGAAATTCCTGCCGATATGGTTGAAAAAGCGAATCAATACCGCGCTCAATTGATGGAAGCGGCGGCTGAGGGTGACGATACTTTGATGGAGAAATTCTTCGAAGAGGGTGAACTTAGCAACGAAGAGATCATGCGCGGGATTAAAGCCGGATGTCTTAAAATGGAAATCATCCCTATGACATGCGGAACTGCGTTTAAAAACAAAGGGGTTCAAACTCTTTTGGACGCGGTTGTTGATTACCTTCCATCACCACTTGAAGTTGCGGCTATCAAAGGGACTATGGAAGACGATGAAGAGGTAGAAGTTGATGTTGAATCAACGGATGATGCTCCATTCGCCGGTCTTGCGTTCAAAATTATGACAGACCCATTCGTTGGACAGCTCACTTTCGTACGTGTTTACCGTGGTGTTCTTGAATCAGGTACGTATGCTTATAACACTATCAAAGGTAAAAAAGAGCGTATCGGACGTATCGTTAAAATGCACGCAAACAAACGTGAAGAGATCAAATCTCTCTACGCAGGTGAAATCGGTGCGGTTGTAGGTCTTAAAGACACAACTACCGGAGATACTTTGTGTGATGAGCGCGAACGTCTAGTTCTTGAGCGTATGCACTTCCCTGAGCCGGTTATCTCAGTTGCGGTTGAGCCTAAAACAAAAGTAGACCAAGAAAAAATGGGTATCGCGTTAGCAAAACTAGCGGCAGAAGATCCATCTTTCCGTGTTCATACAGACGAAGAGACAGGACAAACGATCATCAGCGGAATGGGTGAGCTTCACCTTGAAATCCTTGTTGACCGTATGTTCCGTGAGTTTAAAGTTGAAGCGGAAGTCGGTGCACCTCAAGTTGCTTACCGTGAATCAATCCGTTCTGAAGTTAACCAAGAGTACAAATACGCGAAACAATCAGGTGGACGTGGACAATTCGGTCACGTATATCTCCGTATCAAGCCGGGCGTACCTGGAACGGGTTATATTTTCCACAACGAAATCAAAGGTGGGGTTATTCCAAAAGAGTACGTTCCTGCAGTTGAAAAAGGGTGTAAAGAAGCAATGCAAAAAGGTGTTCTCGCGGGTTATCCGATCGAAGATATCGAAGTTGCATTGTATGACGGTTCATACCATGAGGTTGACTCGAATGAGATGGCGTTTAAACTTGCTGCTTCTATGGGATTCAAAGAGGGTGCACGTAAAGCAAACCCGGCTATCCTTGAGCCTATGATGAAAGTTGAAGTTGAAGTTCCTGAGAACTTCATGGGTGACGTTATCGGTGACCTTAACCGTCGTCGCGGACAAGTTAACAACATGGGTGACCGTTCTGGTAACAAAATTGTTGACGCGTTCGTACCGTTGTCTGAAATGTTCGGTTACTCAACTGACCTTCGTTCAGCGACACAAGGACGTGCAAGTTACTCTATGGAATTCGATCATTACGAAGAAGTTCCACGTAACGTTGCCGAAGAGATCATCAAAAAGCGTAACAGCTAAGCTTTTCTGTTTCTCCTCTTGCCCCGTTTGGGGCACTCTCTATCCTTCTAAATTTCTATTCGCAAACTCCCAATTTAATAAATTCTTGATCACGGCATCGGCATAGTCAGCACGAGCGTTTTTGTAATCCAGATAATAGGCATGTTCCCAAACATCGATACACAAAATCGGTTTTACGCCATGGGCAATCGGGGTATCGGCGTTTGACGTTTTACTAATACTTAATTTTCCGTTTTTAAGAACAAGCCATGCCCATCCGCTTCCGAATTGTCCCAATGCCGATTCTTTGAGTTCTTTGGCAAAATTGTCATAGCTTCCGAAATCGGTATCTATTTTTTTAGCTATTTCACCGGTTGGAAGGCCGCCTCCGTTTGGTTTGAGGGAGTTCCAATAGAAGGTGTGGTTCCACACTTGCGCGGCATTGTTAAAGAGGGACGTTTTTGTCGAATCATTAGCGGTTAGAAGAATAATCTCTTCGAGCGACAAGGTATCGAGTTCCGTCTCTTTTATCAGGTTGTTGGTGTTTACAACGTAAGTATTATGATGTTTACCGTAGTGGTATTCGAGTGTCAAAGAACTGATGTAAGGTTCCAACGCATTTTTTTCAAACGGCAGTGAGGGTAAAATGATCGCCATGATAAACTCCTTGTTTGGATAAGAGATTATTATAGAATAAAATACCCTTATGAGATACTAAATTATTAAAGTAATAAAAAAAGTAGATTTATTCGGTGGATTCGCTATAATCAAAGGATGAAGAATTTAGTCCATATTATTTCATTTTTAGTGTTATTCACCCTCTTGTTAGATGCAAAAGAGAGAGTTTCTATCGGTGTATTGGCGCATAAAAATTATGAATCAACCCACACGATGTGGGATGCAACTGCCGAGTATTTGAATACAAAAATTCCCAATTACGAATTTGAAATAGTTCCATTGCGATTTGAAGAATTTCCGCCCTCTCTTCGTGATAAAAAAATAGACTTTGTCATTACTAATTCTGCCTACTATGTCGATTTGGAAAACCGTTACGGCATTTCTAGGATCGCTACCCTCAAAAATATGGATCTAAACGGTCGGGCTCAAACCCAATTTGGAGGGGTTGTGTTCACCCTCGCGTTTAATCAAACGATTCAGGAGTTGAAAGAGATTAAAAACCGTCCTTTTGCCGCAGTCAATCATGATTCTTTCGGAGGATGGATTATGGCTTTGAGAGAATTCAAAGCCCATAACATAGACGCGGATAAGATTAAAGTGACTTTTTACGGAACGCACGAAGCTGTAGTGAAGGCGGTGCTAGAGGGTAAAGCAGACGCAGGTACCGTTCGTACCGATACATTGGAGAGGATGGCGTCAGAGGGGAAAATAAATCTCAATGATTTTGCGATTATTAATCATCAAAATTACCCCGATTTTTATTATCAGGCCAGTACCAGACTCTATCCTGAGTGGCCTATAGCTACCGCAAAACATACTTCGGATGAATTGGCAGAGAAGGTAGCGGTTGCCCTTATATCTATGCCCTCGGATTCAGAAGCGGCACGTACTTCAAAAGCGTTAGGGTGGACCATACCGCTTGATTATCAAAGTATCCATGAATGTCTCAAAGAGCTTGATTTGGGCCCGTATAAATCTATGAAAGCGGATGCATTTGTCTATTTTGTAGAACAATACGGTATGTACATTGTCATTTCATTTTTGCTTTTAATTCTATTGGTTGTTGTGACTCTTTATATACTTAAAATTAATATGCGGCTACGGGAGACCAGAGGAGAACTCGAAGTTATGAATGCTTCATTGGAGGAGCACGTTCGAGAGAAAACGCAGCATTTATTCGATAAAAGTATACGACTTGAAGAAGCGTATTTAAATGAAAAATACCTCCGAAGTATTTTGCGAACGGTAGCAGATGTCAATCAGATGTTGATTACGACGAGATCGGTGGATGAATTGATCGATAAAGCAACTCTCTGTCTCGCTTCTAACGAATCGTTTAAAAATGCAAAAATTTCTCTAGTGAAAAATGGTAAGTTGAGTGTTGTAGCAGCTTACGGTGTAGGAGAGGATAAAAATATTACCTCGATTGATACTATGGCTTTCGAAGAGGGAAAAAATATCATGATCACCGATATGGATGATCCGATAATGAGTGCGGAGTGTAAAGAAAACGCCCTGCGCCATAGTATAAAAGGGATTTATGCTCTGCCGCTTAAAAGCAGTACTTTTACCGAAGAGGTGATCGGAGTTTTGAGTATCTGTACGGGACGCGAAAACGGGTTTAGCGTGGAAGAGCAGAAAATGATTGAAGAGCTCTCCGGTGATATAGGATTCGCCCTCTATTCGTTTACACAGCAGCAGCAGATTGATACGCTTCACGAAGAGCGGTTGAAAAGTTACCAAAATTTTATCGATGCCATGGTAAATATGATCGAACAGCGTGATACTTATACCGCAGGACATACGGTGCGGGTCGCTTATTATGCGGAGCTGATTGCCAGAGAGATGGAACTTCCCGAAAAAGAGATCCAATTACTGGTTGAGTCGGCAAAACTGCATGACATTGGCAAAGTAGTCACCCCTGATTCGATCTTGCTAAAGCCCGGAAAATTGACCAAGCTT
>DLUI01000159.1 GCA_002742695.1 Sulfuricurvum kujiense
AGCTCCGTATCCATAGGTTAGACTGTCACCAAAAGCGAGAATCACTGCTTCTTTATCAATATATTTGTTAGCTCCTTCGGGTGCACTATAATAGCGATTAAATAAGAAGCTCCCAATAAGTAATACGGCTACAATCGTATAGATTCTATTTAATGTCATATTCAGCGCTTTCGATAGCTCAATGCCTCAAGCAAATGAGTTTTCCCTATATCTGATTCACCTTCGATATCAGCGATTGTCCGTGCTACTTTTAGGACACGGCTCACCGCTCGAAACGATAAGCCGAATCTCCCTATCGCCTGATCAATAACCTGTTGCGTTTCATCATTCAAAGGACAGTATCGGGCAATCTCCGCATCATTAAGCGAGCCGTTTAATCTCTCTTGCCCCCGTTCTTTTTGACGCAAAAAAGCGTGACGTACTTTTGCGTGAAGGTGATGGGACGAGACGCTCGGTTTGTCCTCGGCACTCACAGCATGCATTTGGACATACAGATCGATACGGTCTAAAAAGGGATCAGAGAGACGAGATTTATAACGATTTATTTCTAAATCACTGCATCGGCATGCGGTCGTCGTACTGAAAAGATTGCCGCATGGGCAGGGGTTCATTGCCGCAACAAATAAGAAATTGGCATCATAAGTTACTTTCGTATTGACGCGTGAGATGCGTATATGGCGATCTTCCAACGGTTCACGGAGTGCTTCGAGTACCGTTTTAGAAAAATGAGGGAGTTCATCAAAAAATAAGATCCCCCCATGCGCCAAGCCTACCTCTCCGATTTGAGCTTTATGACTTCCACCACCAAAGATACTTGCTCCTGTGCTGGAGTGATGAGGGGAACGAAATGGGCGTAGAGGGGAAAAGGTTGGCTCTTTTCCTTCCAGTATCTCCAGTTTAGCGCATTCCAGCATCTCTTGATTGTGAAGCGGCGGCATAATATGGACCAATCGTTTGGCAATCATCGATTTACCTGAACCGGGAGAGCCTTCCAAGAGTAAGTTGTGCATTCCAGCCGCCGCAATCAAAGCGGAACGTTTGGCATGTTCTTGTCCCTTGATATCGATAAAATCGAGGGGATAGTGTTCATGAAAGTAGTAGTTTGTATCTTCATGAATCAAATGGCTATAATCAAAGGAGCTGATATGCGCTTCGGTTTCTGGGAGCACTTCGGCACGTAAGAGATTGAGGGTCTCTGTGAGAGTCTCTACCCCGTAAAAAATGATGTTGGGTATCTTGGAGAGTTTGGGGAGACTGATACGTGGAACAATGGCACGCTCAATTATCCCCTGCTTGGCTAATGAGAGGATGATGGGATAGAGGAGGGTGTTTTCAGTGACGCTTCCATCCAATCCAAGCTCTCCGAATACATACCATGATGATAAATCTCCCTCATAATTTCCTAACGCAATGAGTGTCGCGATCGGAAGATCGAAATGAGACCCCTCTTTTCGTAAATCACTGGGGGCAAGATTAATGGTGAGACGTTTCGGGGGAAAAGTAAACCCGTTGCTGAGAAGGGCAGATTTTACCCGCTCTTTTGACTCAGTTATGGCAGTATTGGCCATTCCGACGATAGTAAAAGCCGGTAGCCCTTTGGTTGCAGTGAATTGGACTTCGACCGGTGAAGCGTCAATTCCTTCAAAGGTAGCACAAAGTAACTGTTTCATGGGTAATCCAAAATAGTATTTAACAGTTATGGTATCGTAAATGTTGGATTGAAAGAATTATATTGCAAAATGCAATATAATAAGGAAGACTATTTTTTGTCTTTGAGTACTTTTTTATACTCTTTCTCAAATTTTTTACGTCGGTTGTAGGTGAGTTTATCGATAAAGAGTTTTCCTTCCAAATGATCCATTTCGTGCTGAATGGCGATGGCTAAGAGTTCACAGGCATCAAGGGTACACGCTTCTCCATGACGGTTTTGGTAGTTTAGGGTCAGTGTTTCGTACCGCTCTATATCCTCATAAAAACCGGGGACGCTTAGGCACCCCTCTTGGTAGAGGATATTGCCTTGAGGGGCATGAATTACCGGATTAATAATCTCAATGATATTCTCTTTGCTTTGGTTTCCTTCGTCATCGGGAATACAAAGGATGAGTGCACGGATCGGATTTGCCACTTGAATAGCAGCTAAGCCGATACCATTGGAGCTTATCATTGTTTCATACATATCGTCTAAAAAGCGGTGGAGCAATTCATCAAAATTGACCACCTCTTTAGAACGCATTTTAAGTTGTTTGTTAGGGTAGGTGATAATGGGTAGAAGCATAAGAACCTTATTCGTTTTCGCTGCAGACCATATACCGAATCTTAGAGTTATTGTCGGCTGCATCCATAGCATTGAGAGTACAAACAAGGGTTTGGTCTACCCCTTGTGCAGGGTTTAATTCGGTGACTCCGATAGCGATACGCAATTGGATCTCCTTTTCAGCAATGAAAAAATTGCTCGAAGAGACGAGATCAAAGAGACGTTCAGACGCCCGTTTGGCACTTTCTATATCGGTATGTTTTAATACCATGGCAAAAACACCTTCGCCGTAGTGGGCAACGATATCACTGCGTCTAGACGTTTTAAGAAGAAGCCGCGCTACCGTACGCACCATGAGTTGCTGTGCTTTTTCACTTTGGATACTTTCTCCGGTCGATTTGGAGAGACGCACGGTGATAAGAGAGCTTTTGTGTTTGAACTCATCGATAAGATGACGTTCTTGCTCCAGTTTGGTAATAAGGAAACGTTTGTTATAGACACCATATTGATTATCAAAAATAGTTTCATTTTCTACTTGTTTTACGATGGTAGCGGTCTCATCATAAATAACTTTCATATGAGATACTTGCTTTTTCAATATGGAGCTGAGTTTGCCGACATCATTGCCAAGAGATGCAAGCAAATCGTTTGCACCGTTTAGAGAAGGGATCTCTTTCATCTCTTCTTTGCGCTTTTCTAAAATTTTCTCCATCAAGGAGATGTTTTTATAGAGAGTTGCGCTTAGCTGCAAAATGCTTTTGACGGATGAGAACCCTTGTTTGAGGGTTTTTTCCAACTCTATGCTCGACTCGTCGTGATTATCCTCTTCGAGTTCTAAAATAGAGCCGATTTGACGTCGGAGACTTTCGCTCTTATCTTCTAAAATACGATCAAAATAGAGAGAAAAATTGTTAGGGGTAGGAGGAAGATTATCTGAAATAAGGGCATTTAAAACCTCTTTGGCGAAAATCTCAAGATCACTGGTGGGATCACTGAGTGAACCCGCAGTAATAAAAGCACTCTCGTCACCACCCTTTTGGGTCGTTTGTCGCTGCGCACGTTTTAGATCACTGAGAGCCGCCATGGTTTGCCCCTTACTTCTCTTCTTTTTCTTTTTGAACCAATACTTCGTCAATGATACCATAAAGTACCGCTTCGGCGGCTGACATAAAGTTATCACGATCGGTATCTTTTTCGAGCTTTTTGACACTTTGTCCGCAGTTTTTAGCCAAAATTTCATTGAGTTCGGCTTTCATGCGCAAAATCTCTTTGGCTTGGATCTCGATATCGGTTGCTTGACCTTGCGCTCCACCGAGAGGCTGATGAATCATAATACGTGCATGCGGGAGAGCGTAGCGTTTCCCTTTAGCCCCTGAACTGAGCAAAAATGCCCCCATTGATGCCGCTTGACCGATACAGATCGTACAAACATCAGGGCGAATATAGTTCATCGTATCATAAATCGCCATTCCGGAAGTGATGACACCGCCGGGTGAGTTGATATAAAAATAGATGTCTTTTTGAGGATCTTCCGCTTCTAAAAAGAGAAGCTGTGCCACGATAGAAGAGGCAACAGGATCGTTCACTTCACCGCTAAGCATGATGATACGGTCTTTGAGTAGACGGGAATAGATATCATACGAGCGCTCTCCGCGCCCCGTTTTTTCAATGACGTAAGGGATGTAGCTCATCGTGATTACTTAATTTTATCGTTAAGCAATTTACTCAACACGCGATCTTCGATCATCGCCATTTGGATCGCAGGAAGGTATCCTGATTCTTGGTAGTGTTTGTATACTGCCGCAGGATCTTGACCCATTTGCATCGCTTCGTAGTAAATGGTTTGCATCAACTCTTGTTCGTTAACGATGATGTTTTCCGCTTTTGCCAACGCATCAACGATAAAGGTTGCTTTAACCGCGCGGCATGCATCTTCACGGAAAGTTTCACGCATCGCTTTTACTTTTTCTGCATCGCCTCTAAGCTCTTCGAGTTCTGCTTCGCTCAAGTCGCGAGCTTTTTTGTTGAGTGCCATATCCATCTCTTGTTCCACGATGAACTCAGGAAGATCGATCGTGAATGCACTTACGAATGTTTCCATAAGATTCGGTTTGAGTTCATCATTGTAGACAACGCTCATCGCTTCGCTCTCAAGCTGCTCTTTTACTTTTTCTTTGAGCATTTCTACACTGGCGTCTTCATACCCCGGAAGCATCTTTTTAGCAAGCTCATCATCGATGGTTACCGCTTCTTTAGCTTGGATCGCATGGATTTTTACTTTGAATTCGGCAGGTTTCCCGGCAAGTTTTGCTCCGCCGTAGTTTTCAGGGAAGGTTACCGCGATGGTTTTTTCCTCCCCTTTTTTCATTCCGATCACTTGATCTTCAAATCCAGGGATAAATTGACCGCTTCCAAGACGAAGAGAGAACCCTTCTGCTTTTCCACCTTCAAACGGTTCGCCATCAACAAATCCTTCGAAATCGAGAAGTGCTGAATCACCGCTCACTAAGGCACGGTTTTCTTCTACGTTAACCAAAGGGGCTTGAGCGGATGCCAGTTCTTCGATACGTGCAGTGACTGCCGCATCGTCGATGGCAGGTTTTACAACATCAGGAACCATCGCTACGTAATCACCGAGTTCGATTGCAGGACGGGTTGCGATGATCACTTCAACGTCAATACCGTTATCGTTTTTCTCGAATTTAGCGATTTGAGGTTCGCCGATCAGTGTGTCAGCGGCAATCGCCATCTCTTGTAGACCAGCACTTAAAAGATCACGCAACGCTTGCGCCTCCGCATCTTGAACAAGGCGTTCACCGTATTGTTTTTTTACGGCACTGAGAGGTACTTTACCTTTACGGAAACCGGCAATTTTTGCCTCTTTGGAGAGCTGATTGGCAATTTTTTCGACGTTAGCATCGATTGTGCCGCGCGTGATAGCCGCGTTGATTTTCGCGTTGGCTGAGTCAATTTTGTTTGTAGTAATTTTCATTAAATCCCTTTTGTTAACGTCTCTTATCAGACTAAATGGTGGCAATAATATCCAAAAAGGGTTAATTGTACGCTGAATTAAAATAAAAGCAAAGACGTGATAAAGTAATAACAACAATATTATTCCTGATGAGAGAGTCGATGTCTAAAGCAATTGAACAGCAAAATTTTGAAGAAGCGGTCAAAACAATGATCCGCTATGTCGGAGAGGACGTCAACAGAGAAGGGCTTGAAAAGACCCCAAACCGTGTTTTAAAAGCGTATGAATTTATGTTCGGCGGGTATCAGGAAGACCCTCAGGAGATACTAAATTCGGCAATGTTTGCGAGCAGTAACGATGAAATGGTGTTGATCAAAGATATCGAATTTTATTCAACATGCGAGCATCATCTTCTCCCGATTATCGGTCGGGCGCATGTCGCCTATATCCCTGATGGCAAAGTGGTCGGTCTCTCTAAAATCCCCCGCGTCGTCGATGTCTTTGCCCGTCGAATGCAAATCCAAGAGCAGCTTACCGAACAAATTGCCGATGCATTGATGGAAGCGGTTTCCCCCAAAGGAGTGGCGGTGGTGATTCAGGCGCGCCACATGTGTATGGAGATGCGAGGCGTCCAAAAAATCAGCTCAACGACGACTTCGAGTGCCCTTCGCGGATTGTTTAAGCGGGATGAAAAGACTCGGATGGAATTTTTTAGCCTCATTAATTCTTCCAGCGGGAACCGTTACTAACCGATGCCGCTCAAATCATTGCGAAGCCGTTTAGGGGTTGAGAAGCTCACCACCGTATTCGGCACGGTGAGTAAAATCAGTCCCACCGTGATTGTCGCCGAAGGGCTGCATGTCAGTATCGGCGATACGGTATTACTGGTCTCGGAGATGAGCGGTGCCGAGGCACTGGGGATGGTCAGCGAAGTGGAGCGCAACCGTTTTTTTATCACCCCTTTTCGTTTTGTGGAAGGGTTTCGTGCCGGAGATAAAGTCTATCCGAATCAAACCGGAATGATGATTGAAGTGGGTGAGGCGCTGCTTGGGCGGGTTGTGGATCCGTTTATGAATCC
>DLUI01000032.1 GCA_002742695.1 Sulfuricurvum kujiense
GACCCAAGAGCAGATAAAAGCGGTTGAAGAGTGCGGTGCTTACGGTTTTGCCTCTATCCGTTATTTTATATAAACCAAGGAATTTTTCGTATGTTTGAAACCATTATCGGTTTGGAAGTTCACGTCCAGCTCAATACCCAGTCTAAACTTTTTTGCTCATGCCCTACCAGCTTTAACCACGAACAAAACACCAACACGTGTCCGACTTGTTTAGCCCTTCCGGGTGCATTGCCTGTGCTAAATCGTGAAGCAGTTCGTAAAGCGGGGATGTTCGGTACGGCGGTAGGGGCGACGATCAACCGCACTTCGTTTTTCGACCGTAAAAGCTATTTTTATCCCGACAGTCCAAGTGCCTACCAAATCACTCAGCTCTATACCCCGGTTGTCGAACACGGAAAACTCGTTATCGATTTCGAAGACGGAAGCCATAAAATGATCCGTATTAACCGCGCCCATATCGAAGCCGATGCGGGGAAAAATATCCATGACGGTGCTATCTCAAAAGTAGATCTGAACCGTGCGGGTACACCGCTTCTTGAGATCGTTTCCGAACCCGATATGCGCTCTGCCGAAGATGCGATTTCGTATCTCAAAAAGCTCCATTCGATCGTCCGTTACATCGATATCTCCGATGCCAATATGCAAGAGGGGTCATTCCGCGTTGACGTTAACGTCTCTATCCGACCTCGTGGGGATGAGAAACTCTATACCCGCGTCGAGATCAAAAACATCAACAGTTTCCGCTTTATTCAGCGGGCAATCGAACTTGAAGTAGCGCGTCAACGCGAAGCGTGGGAAGACGGCACCTATGAGAGCGAAATCGTTCAAGAGACCCGCTTGTTCGACCAAGTGAAACAAGAGACTAGATCGATGCGCGGTAAAGAGGAAGCGGCGGATTATCGTTATTTCCCTGAACCCGATTTGCTCAAAGTGATTGTGGATGATGCAATGTATGCCGATGTCTGCAATATCCCTGAACTCCCCGATGCGAAAAAAGAGCGTTTTGTGAGTGAGTTCGGAATCAATGACTATAACGCGGCGGTTATTACGGCTGAACTTGAAACCGCGCACTATTTTGAAGCGATGTTGGAGCAGGGGATCAGTGCGAAAAATGCGGTAACGTGGCTCACGGTTGAGCTCCAAGGGCGTTTGAGCGGCGGTATGAGTCCCTCAACCTCACCGATCAGTGCGGTAATGCTCGGAACTCTCGTCAAGCGTATCGAAGAGTCTGTGATTAGCGGCAAAGCGGCGAAAGAGGTTCTCGATTACCTCCTCGAAAACGGCGGAGATATCGATGCGGTTATCGAAAAACTGGGCCTTAAACAAGTGAGTGATACAGGTGCTCTTGAAGCATTGATCGATGAAATTCTCGCCGCAAACGCTGATAAAGTAGCCGAGTATAAATCAGGAAAAGATAAACTCTTCGGATTCTTCGTCGGTCAAGCGATGAAAGCATCGAAAGGTTCGGCAAATCCGAATACATTGAATGAAATTCTCCAATCTAAACTAGCGCAATAAGAGCTAGTTATGATTGGAGAATGGATTGTAGGGATCGCGTTTTATCTTCACGCTTCCCCACGCTATCGCCACGTTAAAAAGTTTTTTCATAATCTTCTCGAAAACCCTTCATACCCGTATAAAAAGTTTTTTGATTACACTATGATGGCGTTGATCGCCATGAGTGTCTATATCTTGATTCTCCATGTAAAAAACGATGTGAGCCCTGAGTGGCTTTTTTTTAATAATTACGTCGTCTCTCTCATATTTTTAGCTGAATATATTTTGCGATTGTGGGTTTACAGCGATACGTCAAAAGTGATTATTGAAGAGTACGAACATGACCTCTTTTTGCAACGACCGTTTCGTTGGGTGGGTACGTTGCGCCTTATCGGGGCGAAAAAACTCGAATATGTCGTATCCCCTTCGGCTATCATAGATTTATTGGCGATTATGCCGTTTTTCCATGAGATGCGATTGTTACGGGTCTTTATCCTCTTTCGGGTCTTTAAGCTGTTTCGATACGCCAAAAGTTTGTCCCAGTTTCTCTCGATCCTCTCATCGAAAAAGTTTGAACTTTTTACCCTTGCTGTTTTTGCGACGGTAATCATTATCGTCTCTTCGGTTTTGATTTATGTCATGGAAGCGAATAATCCCGCTTCGCCGATCAATACCCTTTTTGATGCCGTTTATTGGTCGGTCGTGACGATTTTCACCGTCGGATACGGCGATTTAGTTCCGGTCACGACGGAGGGGCGAACCGTTGCTATGGCGATTATCGTAGCGGGGATCGCCGTTATCTCCTTTGCGACCTCTATCGTGGTATCGGCATTTACCGAAAAACTCGATGAGATCAAAGAGGATAAACTCATTGAAGATGTCTCAAAAATCAAGCAATTTTATCTGATTTGCGGCTATACTCCCCTCGCGTATCAGATAGCGGAGCGATTTAAAAAGAGCGGTAAAAAAGCGGTTATTTTAGAGAAAGATCCTGAAAAAGTGGCGCAGGCACAAAAAGAGGGCTTTTTAGCACTGGCGTTTGATTCGGGATCGCTCCACTCTTATCATGCGCTGCGGATCGATTTTGAAAAGCAGGTTATTTCAGTTATTTTATTGCAAGAGAGCGATGTATATAATATTTATACGGCACTGACCATCCGAGAACTCTCGAAAAGTGTCTCTTTGCTGTCGATACTGGTTCATCAGGAGAATCGCCGTAAACTCTCACTCGCCGGAATCAATGAGGTTGTTTATACTCAGGAATTAATCGGGTTGATCAGTAAAGAGGTGAGTGGGCGACCCGTGGCGTTTGAAGTGATTCATGCCCTCCGTTCTGAAAACAACGGTGTTTTTATGGATGAGATTGGATTAGATACGACCATGGCAAGCCGCTTTTTTGATATATGCCGTTTGCCGTTGTTTCACAAACGGCTGATTGTGCTAGGGGTCTATAAAACGCAAGAGAAATCGTTTTTCTTTAACCCTCCCGAAAATATCGTTATTCATGAACGAGATGTGGCGATTGTTATCGGCACGAGAGCATTGATCGATGAATTTAAAACACTACTCTACCATAAGGGGAGAAAATGACATACCGCAGTGCCGTTGTGTTTGGTTTTAACGAATATGCTAAACAAATCGCTTTGCAAATCGTCCATGAATACGAATCTTTTGTTGTTTTTGTTATGGATGATAATGAACGTCAAGCGGCTGAAATAGCGGGATTTGAGACGGAGCATTTTGATTTAGGTGAAGATTGGAAAAGTATCGAAGAACGATTTGATCCGAATGATTTAATCGCTTTTTGTGCACTGGGTAACGATGCGGAGAATGTCTTTTTGACCATATCTCTACGTTCCACTTTTGAACACCTCTCTATTATCGCCCTTGCCGGTGATCAGGAGAGTGCGGCAAAGATGAAAAGTGCGGGGGCGAACAAAGTGATGTCAATCCTCCAAATTACGGCAAACGTCATCACTGAAATGTTAGAGAAACCGACTGTTACCGAAGTGCTTCACGATATTTTGTATGAAAATTCGTCGTTAAAAATCGCCCAAATTACGGTTCCTAAGGGAGCATTTTTGGTAGGGAAGCATCTCTACGATATTGATTGGGCAGGAGAACACGATGTATTGGTACTGGCAATCGTCGATCATGAACTCTCCGCTACATTCAGTTTTACGGCGCGCGGACATAACCACCACATCGATCCGGATGATATTCTCGTGGTGGTCGGATATGAAGATAAAATTGCGGAACTTACCGCGTTGATGGGGGGCTAAAATGGCTAAAGTCGGGGTAATCGGAGCAGGCAAATGGGGTGAAGCTCTCGCCTTTGCCATGTCTGAGAAAAACGAGGTGATTATTACCTCACGAACACCTCGTGATTGGTCAAATTTTAGATCTCTGGGCGAAGTACTTGCGTGTGAGTACCTTATCATTACGGTTCCCGCACAGCAGGTCGCGCAGTGGCTAAAGGAAAATTTTGTCTATAACGGACAGAAAATTCTCGTTGCCGCAAAAGGGATTGAAGCCTGCAGCGGACGCTTTTTGAATGAAATTTACGGGGAGTATGTGCCTGCGGAGAATATCGCCTTTTTATCGGGTCCTTCCTTCGCGAGTGAAGTAATGCGCTCTCTTCCTACGGCACTTGTGGTGAATTCCGTATCTGCAGACACGGCGAGTGCGATCGCTAATCTTTTCCCCTCTTTTATCCGTACCTATACCAGCAGTGACGTTATCGGGGCTGAGATTACGGGAGCCTATAAAAACGTTATTGCTATCGCTGCGGGGATTTGTGAGGGGTTGGCTCTCGGTCATAATGCGGCGGCCAGTTTGATCGCACGTGGACTTGTCGAGATGGAGCGTTTCGGTCGGGCGTACGGTGGGACTCAGGAGAGTTTTTTAGGTCTCAGCGGTGCGGGAGATCTGTTTTTGACCGCCAGCTCCTCGATGTCCCGTAACTATCGGGTAGGACTTGGGTTAGCGAGCGGAAAAACAAAAGAGGCCGTTTGTGAAGAGATCGGTGAAGTGAGTGAGGGGATAGGAACGGCTTATGCTCTTCATGAGATAGCGTTAGACCGTAGCATCTATCTCCCTATCGCGGCAGAAGTGTACGCAATTTTAGAGGGGAAATCGCCTCGCCAGAGTTTAAAAGATTTGATTGAAAGATAAGGAGAAATTGATGTTAGTACATATCGTAATGTTCCAATTTAAAGAAGAGAATAAAGAGTCAAATATGGCACGTGTGAAAGAGATGCTCGAAGCACTCCCTTCGAAAATCAATACGCTCCACTCGATGGAAGTAGGGATCGATATCAGCCGAAGTGAGAGATCGTTTGATATGGTATTGATATCACAGTTTGAGGAGCAAGCGGCATTGGATGTTTATGTTCCTCATCCTGCCCATCAAGAAGTGGTAAGCCTGATAAAAGAGGTAACGACCCTCTCAAAAGTCGTTGATTACATACAATAAGGGAACGCGTGAACGAAGAATTACCGGTAGAAGAAAAAA
>DLUI01000109.1 GCA_002742695.1 Sulfuricurvum kujiense
TAAAAGAGAATATTTAATAGACAATTGGTGTAGAATATATCTGATATGTCAAAAAAGAGGCGGAGGAAACAATGAAAAAAATCTCTCTTTTAGTATTGAGTGTCTGTATCAGTGTTTGGAGTGTTGAGAATAGTGTGGGTACAACAGGGTATGCACGGCTTCAAACCACTTTAGATGATGAAAAAACAAATGTTTGTTTCAAAGCCCCCGGAGCGGGGAGCAAATATCGTCTCGGAAATGAGTGTGAGACGTGGATTGAACTGGGACTTTATGACACCCTCCGCTTCGATAACGGCGTCATCCTCCATAACCAAATTCGACCGGTTTTTACCGGACCCAATAACCACAACATCGAATACCTTCAACTCGATGAAGCCTATTCCGAACTCTCAGCCGTTTTTGACAACTCCGTTTCGTTCTGGATCGGACGCCGTTTTTATGAGCGGTACGACAGCCATATGAATGACTATTTTTTCTTAAACATGAGCGGAGACGGAGTCGGATTTCGTAACCTTGATTTGGGGTATGGGAAACTCTCGTACAGCTATATTTTCGATCGACTTGATCCTTCAACTGTGCCTGAGAGGGAAAAAGTCCTTTTGGATAGTCACGATCTTCGGCTTACTATCCCCATGGAGCGGGGAGAGTGGACGCTATTTTTAAATCAGATGACACTTCATTCGAAAGAGTTTAACGCAACGCAGAGTATTCCGACTATGGACGGGTATGCGGTGGGTGTACTGTACAAAGATACGAAAATTATCCGAGATCTTTTCGGTATGGAGGGGGAGAATATCAGTGCCCTCTTTTACGGCAAAGGGGTAGCTAAGGGTGCGGGAAGTGTCTCACCGTATCGGCAAGAGAGATTTGTGGATGCGGTTCTCTCCAGCGGCAGAGGGATTGAAGATGCCAAAACGTGGCGTTTTATAAACTATAACAGTTTTGAAAACGATCAATGGGGGATGATGAGCAATGTCGTGTATGAAAAACGGCGTGAAAATGATTTTTCCTCTACGGAGCAGACATGGGTATCGGCGGGTATCCGACCCTATTGGTTTTTTCACCGTAACGGCCGCTTTCTCCTCGAAGAGGGGATCGATAGGGTAAAAGACGAGCAGGGAGATCAAACCTATACGGTGATTAAGAGCACGGTCGCACTGGAAGCGGCACTTGAAAAAGGGGTTTGGAAACGTCCAGTGATCCGTTTGTATTATACCCATGCGGATTGGTCGGAGAATGCAAGAGGCTCTGTTGGGGGTGAGTATTATGCCGATCAGACACACGGTGATAATGTAGGGGTTCAATTCGAATATTGGTGGTAAATTGCTATACTATTAAAAGGAGAAAGTAATGAAAAAGTTTATTTTATTGGTATTTTTTATAGCTGCGAAGTTGGTCTATGCAGAGTCGAAAACTATCGCGTTCGCCCAAGATACAATGGGGAATGATTTTCGTAAAGCGCAAGTATATGAAGTACGTGATGCCGCGCTTAAACACCCTGATGTGAAATTTATCTATTCCGACGCGAAAGGGCAAACCTCATTACTTATCCGTCATATTAACGGTTTTATTGATTCGAAAGTCGATGTGATCGTTGTGGGTACCAATGATGAAAAAGCGGTTGTTCCCGTAATCGCCAAAGCAGAGAAAAGCGGTATCCCTGTGATCATCCTTGATCGCGGTATTCAAGGGAATGAGTACACCACTTTCATTAACTCTGACAACCTTAAAATTGGAGAGATGGGGGCAAAATACATCGCTCAGCGCTTACGGGGAAAAGGGAAAGTTCTCCTATTTGAAGGGCTTCAAAAAGCCGATGTTACGAAATTGCGTTCCAAAGGGTTTATGGATGAGATTTCTAAACATAAAGGGATTAGTGTTATCAAACGGACGGGAAACTATCTTCGTAAAGATGCCATTGTCGAGATGGAGAAGCTGATCGTTTCTGGGGAAAAAGTGGACGCCATTTTTTCGGAGAGTGACAGTATGCTCAGCGGCGCACGTTCAGCGATGCTCCGTCATACTATCGACCCCTCATCTATTATTACTGTCGGGTGTGATTACACCTCTGAAGCGCGGGATGCTATCCGTAACGGGACACAGAGCGGGTCGGTTCTTTTCCCGTTGGGTGGCAAAAAAACGGTTGAGACCGCTTTGAAAATTTTTAAAGGTGAGAGTGTTCCTAAACATATCGTTATTCCGGTTAAACTTATTACGAAAGAGAATGTTGAGAAAGAGATGCCGATTTTTTAATGATTACAACACTGTTCAGGTCATTTACCCTTAAAACCAAACTAGCGCTTATTTTAGTCGCTTCGACGGCCGTGATGTTTCTTGTTTCAGGGGTATATTTTGATTATTTTTTACGCGAAAATTTTGTAAAAACCGCCCATCAGCGAATTGAATATGCGTTTCATCGTCTGCATATTGATCTTGGCATTGTCGAAGCCGATTTGAAAAAAGGGATCGCTTTTATCAAAGACGATGAATCGTTTCTAGCATCGGTTGAGCTGATTAATACCTATCAGGACAAAGAGCATTACGATGCTATCTTGCTGGATGAAGAGAAAAAACGGTTAGCGGAAGAGCTCCTCAATAGGGTTAAAATATCGCTCAATAACGATATCGCTTTGTACGATGCGAGAGAAGATCTTATCGCTTATGTCACGAAAACCTCACAAGGGTATTACCTTACCTACGTGTCGTTTGAAGAGGGAAAGCCGGTATCTTACAGCCGTTATGAAAATGAGTATGAGTATGTGAAACAGCCATCCAATACCTCATTGCATTTTGCTGCTAAACATATTTCCTATTATAAGCAAAAATATCTTGCAAAGGGTGGCGTGATAACCTATCATCGCCATGATAATGATCTGATTATCAAATCGCATCAAAGTCTTTTTGTGGAAGAGGGCAATCAAACTATTACCCATATCGAGATGTCCCGATACATATCAAAACCCTATTTTCAATTGCTTTCAAGTGATTTAGGTATTGAAATAGGGAGTCAAATATCAAATAAGAGAGCTTCAAAAAAAGAAGAGATGATCATCAGTGAAGAAGAGAACCGTTTTTTAGGTTCTCTCACTATGGCAACGTTGGATGGGGGTGTCGTCATTACCGCCGCACTCGATAAATCATCTTTGGAACTAGCACTTCAGGAAAATCGGATCGCTTTTTTCGCCCTTATTACGACAATGACGCTGCTGACACTTCTCTTTTTGCAAAGTATTTTTAAACGGAGCATTGCTCAGCCTCTGAACTCGCTCATGGGTCAGATCGAAAAGATTGAGCGTCAAGACTATTCCGATATGCAGGTGATCCATACCGGTGATGAATTGGAGAGTATCTCTAAAAATGTTAATCGTCTAGCCTTGAGTGTTCAAGAACGTGAGAATGCACTGATGGCATCCCAAAAAAAGCTCGAAGATCTATCCAATACCGATCCCCTTACCAATCTCCCGAATCGGCGATTGTTTAATACGATGCTCCAGCACGGTATTGATTTGGCAGGGCGTAACGGAGATAAGCTCGGAATTATTTTTTTAGATCTCGATCAGTTTAAGCAGATTAATGATGCTCTTGGGCATGATATTGGGGATTTGCTATTACAAGCAGTTGCCGAACGCTTAGTCAATATTCTTCGAACTTCCGACACACTGGCACGTATCGGGGGGGATGAATTTAATATCCTCATAGAAGGGTTTCATGAGAACTCTGCCGCTATGCCGATTTTGGAAAAAATTATGGATGCGTTTCATCTTCCGTTTGTCTGTGGCGTTCATGAAATCCGGACTACGGCAAGTATCGGGATAGCGTTTTTTCCGGATGACGGAGAAACGATTTCTAAATTGCTCAAAAATGCCGACTTGGCAATGTACCGTTCAAAAGATACCGGACGTAACCGCTATTGCTTTTTTACCGAGGAGTTGGCGAGTATCGTTGAAGATCGGACTCTGAGAATTAATGCCCTTAAAGCTGCAGTTGAGAAAGGGGATGAGTTTACCCTAGTGTATCAACCCAAAGTCTCTGCATCAACCGGAAAAATAGTTGCCATTGAAGCATTGATCAGGTGGAACAGTGCTCTTATCGGGTGGGTTACACCTGATCGTTTCATCTCATTGGCGGAAGAGACGGGGCTGATTATTCCGATCGGTTCTTGGGTTTTACAACAAGCGTGTAACGATTTTATGCAATTACGCAATGAAGGTCATACTTTACCTTATTTTGCGGTCAATGTTTCGTCACTACAGCTTCAAAATAGTGATTTTTTTGAAATTCTTTCTTCGATCATTGAGAAGACAGATATGAATCCGAAATGGCTTGAGATAGAGATTACCGAGAGCTATCTTGCAACAAATGCAAGGGAAGCTTTTTTGACTTTGAGTAAGCTGCGTGAGATTGCGGTGAAAATTGCTATCGATGATTTTGGAACAGGCTACTCTTCTCTAAGCTATCTTCAAAAACTCCCCGTTGATCGTCTCAAAATAGATAAATCGTTTATCGATGATCTTCCCGGATCGGTTGAGGGGATTGCTATTACACGTGCGATTATAGCGTTGGCAAAAACGTTCGGACTCTCCGTCACTGCCGAGGGGGTAGAGACAAAAGAGCAGCTTGAGTTTTTACAGCAGGAGGGGTGTGATGAAATACAGGGATATTATTACGCCAAACCTTTGAAAATAGAGGAGCTAAAGCAATTTATTCTCAACCATACCTAAGGGATTTATCTCATTTTTTAAGGAATACAGATAGTATAATTCTGTTACCGTTAGCAGAATTTGAATTACGGTGTACTACACCAAGAACAGAGGAAAACGTATGAGTCTAAAAACTAAAATATTACTCGTACTCAGTTCCGTTGTTTTGGGGGTGGCTACGATTGTAGCCACCTACAGCATCCTTCATGACAGAGATCAATATGATGTACGGATGGCGGATGTCTATCAAAGTGTCCGCCTCAATTATGAAGAGACACTTCACGATATCGTCCGATTCTATGTCTCACGTGCTGAAGCGAATATAAAAACGGAGGGGGTATTAAACGCATTTCGATCCAAAAATCATGATGAACTCTACCATTTGATCGCTCCGCGTTGGGAAGTAATGCATCAAGAGAATCCGATGCTCAGCGTTATGCAGTTTCACAACGCGAACGGGACATCACTCCTTCGGATGCACCAACCGAATGTTTACGGCGACCCTATTGCCTCACAGCGTTCTATGGTAGCGCATATCCATCGAGAGCATAAAGTAGTCTACGGATTCGAAGAGGGGCGAAATGGATTGGCGTTTCGGATACTCACTCCGGTGATGGATCAAGGGGTCTATTTAGGGGCGGTTGAATTTGGGATTGATGCCTCCTACATCACCGATAAAATAAACCGTTATACCGGCTATCAATCTTTTTTTATGATCCATGAAAAAAATATGGGAGTGCTGAGCGGGATCAGCGATTTCCTCCGTATCGGCGATATGTTAGCGATCAATGTCTCTTCTAAACTTCTCCCTTTGATTGAGAGTTATAAAAGTCAGCATCAAACGTTTGAAAATAGTGTTATCACGTATGCGAATCAAACGTATACGATGAAAACTATTGTCGTAAAAAATTATGTGGGTCAGCCGATCGGTGCGGTGATGTTTATCCAAGCGATTCCTGATTTTTCAAGCCATGTCTTTCAGATGATTGTAGCTACCGCCTTGATCGCTTTGGTATTGATCTTAGTTTTAGGGATGGTTATTAGTCGGGTGTATGATAAGGTTGCTGAAAAAATGAGTTTTCATGAAGCCTACAATCAAACGATTCTCGATGCTATCCCCTCTCCTGTTATTGTTACGGACGGTCATCGCCTTATTGCCGCGAATCAAACCTTTTTAGCCTATTTCCACTACGCAAATGTTGCTGCATTTAAACGTGAACACGAATGTGTCTGTGAATATTTTGAAGAGGGAGATACGCAGGAGTATCTCTTGCCGATGGTGAATGATCAGCGGTGGAGCGACTATATTTTTGATCATCCCCATATCCATCATAAAGTTAAAATTACAATGGAGGGTAAAACGACCATTTTTGAGGTGAAACTCTCTGTATTGCAGTTTCACGAAGAGAAGCGGTTCGTTGTTATTTTTACCGACATTTCATCGATACAAGAGCGCTCTATGACGGATCCGTTGACCGGTGTTGCCAACAGGCTCCATTTTACAATGGTATTTGAATATGCCATTAATATAGCCCGCCGCGATCAAAAACCTCTCGGAGTTATTTTCTTCGACATTGACCATTTCAAACGGGTCAACGATTGTTTTGGGCATCTCATCGGTGATGAGACCTTAAAACGTATTGCCGTACTGGTGAAACAGCGGCTTCGCAAAAGTGATATTATTGCCCGCTGGGGAGGAGAAGAATTTATTATTCTATTGCCGGATACTTCGCTGGAAGAGACATTGAGTGTTGCAGAGATCATTCGGCAAACGATTGAATTTGAAAGTTTCCCAAGTGTGGGGCAAATTACTTGTTCATTTGGAATTGCGGCTCTTCAAAAGGATGAATCCTCCGAAGAACTTCTGAACCGTTTAGATAGTTTGCTTTATAAAGCTAAAGAAGAGGGGCGTAATCGGATAGCTTTTTAAAAGCTGAGTTTTAATGCGTTTAAAATGGCCTGCTTCTCTTTCGCTGGATTTTCAAAATACCGCTCCCTGACATCATCTTCCAATATGGAAATATCATCGAAGAGTTCGGCATCATCTTTTTCATGGAAATAGCGGTTCACCTCTTTCGCGACCTCTTCGAAGTACTCTTCAGAAGCCTCGTCGTCATTGAACAATCCTATACGGTTTCCATGCTCGATACTACAGAGAGCTCGGAGCAGATAGAGCTGATCACACCGCTCATCATCGGCTTCGTTGTAAATCCAGCTATTGATCTGGGTGATTTCAGAGCGGTAAAGCTCGGTGGAGGCTTTGATGGTCTGTTTTTGGGTCTCTGATAATGACATACTCTATTCCTTTAGTTGGGTAGGAAGCCCTTGGGCTTTCCACTCGGTAATCCCCCCTTTGACGTTTAGGGGAGTAAATCCGTTGTCGGCGAGGAGCCGTGAAGCGGCAACGCTTCGGCTTCCGCTGTGACAATAGACGATGATCTTTTGGTTTTTGACATTGGCGATCAACCCTAGATTTTTATCCAGTGTTTGCAGAGGAATAAGCATTGCCCCCTCAATGTGCTCTTGGATAAACTCATCGGGTGTTCGGACATCAATGAGGGTTACTTTTTCTTCTTTTTGGATCATCTCTTGGGCTTGTGCAGGGGAGATCGATTCAAAGTTGGTGAGAATCCACCCTTTTGAGTAGGCCACGTAACCGAGAATTCCGATAAAGAGTATCCAATATCCGATATTAAGCAGTCGTTTTTTGTCCATATAATTCCTTTACATTCCGCGCGATTTTTTGATCATCTCATAGGCGGCATTGATATCTTGTACCTTTTCGGTCGCCTCTTTGAGATACTCATCCGATGCCCCTTGCGATTTGATAATATCGGGGTGATATTCGCGAACGAGGGCTCGGTACGCTTTTTTAATTTCATCGTTCGTAGCGTGTGGCGTGAGTCCCAAGAGGGTATAGGCTTGATCGATTGAGCTCTCTTTGACACTGTGGCGGTGATGTGAGCCGAAACGCTCCAGCATAGAGGCAAAATCTGCTTCGCTAAAGTGCAAATGTTTGGCAATCACTCGAAGCATCTCCTCCTCACTGTGGCTGAGCGTTCCGTCGATGTAGCTGAGATGGATCAAAAATTCCATCATCTTTTGACGTTTGTGAGGGTCGCTCTCTAACGCTTTATAGAGCGCCTGTGCTACCGGATCGATATTGTGCGGAGCATTTTTCTCTTCATCGAATATCTCTTTGAGCATTTTTTTGGTTGCTTCGGGATTGGGGAAAAGGGCGCTGATGTCACTGAACATATTACTGACCAGCTCCGCTTCGAGCTCATCGACCCGACCGTCGGCTTTGGCCACTTTGGCACTAAGGGCGACAAAAAGACCCAGTTCACTGTAGGCGAGGTTCTCTTTGGTGAGTTTAAACCCCGAAAATTGGCTTTTCGAGTAGGTATGCTGGTTTTGGGAAAAGCTTCGGGAGAGCCAGTAAAAAAGGGCTATAACCACGGCTAAGATGATAAATTGAGTCACAGAGTATCCTGACATAAAAAGTAAGCGACAGTGTACCCGTAAAAAGTAACTGTGAGAAGTTTTTAGGTAAGTTATAATGGTGAAAATAAGATTTCAAAAAGGGCACCGCATGAAGATACCTCCCCTCATCTACGGCACGGCATGGAAAAAAGAGCAGACGGCAGATTTGGTAGAGACGGCGGTTACGAGCGGATTTAGAGGGATCGACACCGCATGTCAGCCCAAACACTACCATGAAGCGGGGGTAGGGGAAGCTTTGATGCGATTGAAATCTCTAGGGATAGAGCGCGAAGAGCTGTTTGTACAGACGAAATTTACCCCTCTCGCAGGGCAAGATCCCGCGCGTATTCCCTATGATCCGAAAGCCCCTTTGGAACTGCAGGTAGAGGAGTCATTTTCCGCCTCACTCCATAATCTTCAGAGTGAGTATGTCGATTCGCTGGTGCTCCACTCACCGCTCTTTCCTTATCCCAATCTCCTCAAAGTATGGGGTGCGATGGAGAAGATTGCCCACAGCGGCACAGCACACCGAATCGGCATCAGCAACTGTTATGATCTGGAACTGCTCAAACGGCTCTATAGCGATGCGGAGGTAAAACCCTCTGTCGTACAAAACCGTTTTTACGCTGATAGCGGATACGATATCGCATTGCGGCAATGGTGTGATGCGATGGGGATTGTCTATCAGAGCTTTTGGTCTTTGACCGCCAACCCCCATATTCTCGGAAGCCGAGAGTTTTTTGCCTTGACTCAAGAGTACAACAAAACCGAAGCACAGATCCTCTATCGTTACCTTAATCAGATAGGAATCGTTCCGCTGATCGGATCGACGTCCAAAGTGCATATCGCGGAAGATTTGGATATTTTCAGTTTCGAATTACGCTCCGATGAGATCGCGAGCATCAGTGCTCTTTTGTTATAATTGCACGATGAAACATATTTTTTTAATCCTCGCGATCGTATCACAGATAGCAAGTGCTAAAGTCATTAGTGCAACCTATGAGGTCTCTTATGGGATATTTGAAGCGTTGGGGGTTGCCGATGCCCGTTTCGAGATCAAAGAGGATCAAACCTACAGCATCCGAATCGAAGCCCGTACCAGCGGAATAGCCAAACTTCTTACCAATAACCGTGTCGAAACCTACGAAAGCCACGGATCACTCGTCGATGGGGTGCTAATACCTCAAAAATACATCAAAATAAGACGAACCGATTCGAAAAAATCGACCAAAATTTATACGTTTGACCATCCGAATAAGACCGTTTGGAGAGAGAATATCCAAAGTGACGAATGGGATAAAGTGAAAAATGAATTTTACGCGAGCGAAGATGTCCTCTCCCTTTTTTTCAATTTCAAAAATCATATGAAAATACGGAAAGATCGCCCTTTTTATGTTGTCGGCGGGAATAAAAAAGATGGTCGGATCGATATCAATTTTCCCCGTGATGAGGCATTGACTAAAATGCAGGAGAAACTCAAGATGAAAGAGGGTGATTTTGTAAAAGTGGTGTTGAACGACCGCATTTTCAGCAGTGCTCAGGGGGAATTGTTGATTAACCTCGATTCCGAGGGGCTGTGTGAAAAAGCGATTTTAGAGGATGTCTTGCTCTTTGGGGACATCGTCGGCAAGCGGATTCGTTAAAGCTCGATCCCAAATACCTCACGGAGTAGTACATCGAGGTCTTCTTTGGATGAACCCGCAAAAGAGTTTTCGATGAAACGGTTGATCCCTTTGTTCTCGTGTTGGAGGAGAGGGACGATTTTGATCCCCGTAATCTCCGACATAAAATGGGAATTGTCCCCCTCTTCATAAGCGTGCAGAAGGATCGAGCGGGAGAAGTTGCTGAGGATGTGGTAATAAATGTGCAAAAACTCCGCTTCGAGAACTTTGAGTCCGTAAAGATGGGTAACGATACGGGTTTCATGGCTTGCAATCGGATGGACTTTAGAGGGTTTGATCGTGATCCCGATCTCCTCTTTGGTCTCTCGTACCAGCGCTTCGAGAAGGCTCTCCCCCTCATTAACCGTCCCCCCGGGAAATCCCATCCGTCCATCCCAACGATCAATCATAATAATAGCCGGACATTTGAGGTGTTGCATATCGTCTTTGAAGTATCTCCACGGAGAGATCGCATCGACGTAGATAGCTAGAAAGACGGCATCTTTTTTGTCGGGGTTTTGTTGGCCGAACGGTACACGTTGTGTTCTCATAAATTGCTCGTTTGATAAAAGTAATAGGATGAATTATACAGAAACAAATAGCTAAACAAATAAATGATTAAGGGTTTGGGTAGTATAATTTCACCAGTGATGCGGGAATAGCTCAGTTGGCTAGAGCGTCAGCCTTCCAAGCTGAATGTCGCGAGTTCGAGTCTCGTTTCCCGCTCCACTTCTCTCCTTTTAAACAATCCCTTTTTTTACTTTTTACACCTCGTACCAATTTTCCGATATAATAATTCTATAACAAATTTTTAGAAGGAGTCGGTGCAATGATCGATATAGAAGCATTAAAACCTCAAATCGTCGAAAAACTTAAACCGCTCAATCCTAAAAGAATCATCCTTTTCGGCAGTTATGCCTATGGGACTCCGAGCGAAGAGAGCGATTTGGATCTTTGCATTATCACCGAATCAGCCGGAACGAAAATAGAGAAAAAATCAAAAATCCGTAATGCGCTTAAAGATATTGTCATTGCAAAAGATATTCTCGTAGAGAACGAAGAGTACTATTTGTCCCACAGTGATGAAAACTGGATTAACACTGCTTTGTACGATGCGAGGCACAAAGGGAAAGTTCTGTATGAACAAAAGTGAGATCAAAAACAGTACAGATATGTTTTTGTACAAAGCGATTGTCGATCTCAACAGTGCAAAATATCTATTAGAAGCGTTTAACGAAGATAAGATCGATATTGACATCGAAAAAATATATTTTGAATTGCAACAAAGTGCCGAAAAACTTTTAAAATCGATCCTTTCAAAACACGCAATCATTTTTCCGAAAAGCCATGACATTGAACAGCTTGTTGATATATGCAGATTAAACGGTATTGTATTGACAGATGATATAGAAATGTTGATCGAGTTGAGTGATTATGCTGTGGAGGGTCGATATTCCATCATCCACGATGATTTGAATGAATCGGAAAAATACATTGAGATTATTGAAAAACTCTTAAAGCACGCGTAAACTATCTATTCTGTATGCAACCGTTCACCCTGAGCCAGTCGAAGGGTAACGGAATCCTCCCCGTCGTCATCCCGTACTCGATACGGGATCTTAGATACAAATTCGATTTCTCCCCTCCCTCTTTTCCGCTATAATATTTTTTATTTCACACAGACTGAGGCACAGAATTTGTCATTTTTTAAAGATATTAATATAAGAGCATTGATGTGATGGTATATAGTTTTATGGAATTTATGAACAAAGAAAGAAAGATAATTAAACAACTATGAAAAAAGGATTTTTATTAGGAGCAGGTTTCTCTTACGATTTTGGTATGCCTTTGGCTTCAGAATTGACAGAGATTTTTTTTGCTCCATTCAATGAGTATAGTATACAAAATTTGGTACATGTATTATCTCAAAATAATCCATACGGAGCAGAGCGACCAATAAATCAAGAAACAATATTAGAATGTTTAACATTATTATTGAAATATAAAAATGAAAATCAAAACAATAAGAACGAAAAAGATTATAAGCCAAAAAACTATGAACAATTTTTAGCAGATATTCAACAATTAGAAGAATTTCCAAATAAAACATTGTCTGATAAAGATTCATATTCATATCTATTCAGTTTTTTTTATGAAATTATCCATTCTATATTATTATCTTATCAAGAAATTTCATTTGGAGGTTTATATTGTAAAAATCGAGAGTGGTTTTCTAATTTTTGTAAGTTACTTTCAGATCAGGAAACTTGGGTTTTTACTTTAAATCATGATATATATTTGGAAGCTTTAGCCGTTGATTTAAATATTCCTATAACTTATGGAGATAGTGGGAATATTTCTTTTCCTATTAGTAATAATGAAATGGGAAAGACTATTTCTCTCACTTATTCAAAAAGATGTGAACTAACAAAAAATAATCAAAATTTTTATCAAGGACAATTCGGTATCAACCTTGTTAAACTACATGGTGGATTAAGTGAATTAGAGTATAAAGATCGATCGATAATATGTAATCAGACTTTAAATAAAAAATCTTCATTTGAATTGATGGTTGATTTTATGAAAGTTAAAAATATGGCTTATTATCACGGTGGAAGAAAAGAACCTTCAGGTAAAGATCGTGTTATTACTAATTCAGATGGTGAACTTGATATTATTGTTAAGTCAATGTTGACAGGTGGAAAAAAATATTCAAAAACAACTAATCCAAAAGATGGAGAAGAAAAGCTATTGATATTTGATGATGCAATGAGAACTTTGGATGAATTATCAATAATTGGATATGGTTTTGGAGATAAACATATCAATAATAGAATTTCGAATGCAATGGTTTTAAATAGTAACTTAAAAATTGTTATCATTGACCCTGTACATAACCCATTACCAGATTTTCTTGAGCAATTCCATTACAATTTAAGAATCAAGAAAGTGCAATGCGGTATTGCTCATTGGATTGAATATTGTTATACAGGTGAATGGAATTACCAACAAGTTGAAGCTTTAAAAGCAAATGAACAAGAACGAATTAATATAAGAAAAAGTGTTGAAAAAAGATTATAGTAATAAAAGAAATGGGGAAATTTTATAGGATGAATAAATCAAAAGGCGAAGGACTCTCATCCCCTTCTAAGACCCGTTCCTAATTAAAGGCGGTACGGCCGAGAGATTCACCGCGTCTTCCTTTTGGTATCAATAAAATTATAGCATATTAGTAACACAACGTTACAAAAATATAGATAGAGTGACCCAATTACCCCATATTCTTTTTCAATACATCCATCGGCATGACAAACATCGCTTTAAAGAGCGGCGATATCCGTGTTGTTTTATCATCGATCACTTCCAATGCACTAAAGCTAAACCCTTCGCCATCGGCGCTATTCGTCGGTGTGACGGTAAAGGTGAGCGGTTTGAGGGTACGGATCATGTTAAGAATATTTTTGTGTCGTTTGTCCTCTGCTGAGAGGAGAATATTGCCGTCTTTCGTCCGTACTTTTGCCGATTCTACCAAAAGTCTCCAGTTATCGGCATGGAGGGTTTTGTTCCATGTCATTGTCCCGCTGGAGTAGTTGATCTGTTTT
>DLUI01000126.1 GCA_002742695.1 Sulfuricurvum kujiense
AAATTGGTTAAATGGGATTGTTCCTCAAGGAGCGAGGCGTTATCAAATTCTTCAGCAAGGAGGGCCGAAATCTCATCAAAACGTACCTTTGCCGATTTGAGCTCTCCTAACCCTGCTTCGATCGCTTCACGGACATTATGAGAGGGATCGAACTTCGGCACTTGGGAGAGCATTTTTATCTCGATCCCTTGACGGTTGATCCGCTCACCGCCGTCGGTATCAAGAGAACCATGGACGATTTTCATCAGCGTTGATTTACCGCTGCCGTTTTTGCCGACAATAACGATACGCTCACCTTCGTCGATATGGAAGTTGATGTTCTCTAAAATTTTTTGGGCTTCGTAGTGTTTGCTGACACCGAGGAGATCGACTAATGCCATAAACGTTAATTCCTTGAAACGAAGATACTGATCCGAATTATAGCGGATGGGAGCTTAGGGGGATTATCGCTTCATTTAACTTGATTAACATTCTTATGACTGTTGTGTGACCGTTTTATGGGTAAAATTGCATGAATACAAAAGAGGAGAACACTATTATGAAAACAAAATCAACTTTGATTTTATCGCTTATGTTGGCAGTGTCGGTAAATGCCGGCGAGATAGATGGAGGAGCGGTAGTCGGTAGTATGGTTGGTGCGGGAGTCGGTTCTGCAGTCGGTTCAGCAACGGGCGGTAAAAACGGTGCGATTATCGGCGGAGGAGTCGGTGGTGCATTGGGTGCTGCTGTCGGAAGCAAAGAGACAACTCGTTCTACAACACAAGTGATTACACGAGAGAAAGTGGTCTATGTAGATCGAGATCGTGAACATCGCGATAATGGAAAGCATAAAGGGCATCATAAAAATCACAATCGCGACTGATTGTGAACGCCACCTCTTAAAAACAATGATTATGTGAAAGATACCATGTCGCAATCGCGTAATCATTGTAGGGGGTTTCCCTCTGCGCGAGCGGGATCGAATCGTTACGAAGCTTACTTCGGATGATCCCAAATACTATATACCCCAATAACAATACCCCGATAGCGATAAACCAATCACTTTGCCATCCTATTATCAAGGCAATACCATAATTTCCGTAGCTTAAGATCCATCCTAATAGCCGTGCGATAAAGCGGCATTGTCGGGTCGGGAGAGTAGGGGGCGGATCGATATGGAAAGTATTCATAACACAAATTATAGCGGATAGGAGTTTAACAGCAGTAATTTTTTCTCTTTAAAGGGGACGAATCTGAACACGTGCCGATTTCAGAGCGCTTTGAAAAGAGAGCGGATCGTTTTGTGTCGGTACGAGGGTGTTAATCGGAGCTTTCGAATACCCGAACGGAGAAAAGAGGTGATAGGGTGCCAAGATTCCAAAACGGATGGGTAGTTCCAAGGATCCGAGATCATTCGATATTACGGCAATATCTCCCTCTTTAAGCGCTTTTTCATTTGCCTCAGATTCATTTATCAATATATATGCCTCTTCTTCATCTTTGAGCAGTTCTGCGATCTCACCGGTACGGGTCATAGTATGCCACTGTTTTTTTGTCCGTCCGGTAAGGAGAACGAATTCATCTTCGTTTAACTCTAGAGCGGAAGAGACAATCGGATGAAATTGTGCTTTGTGTGAAGCGGTTGCAAACACTTCATTCGGATACAGCCGTTCCCCTCCCCACTGATAAGAGAGGGTCTCATACTCCTGTGTGCTTTGATCGCATAAACGACTTTTTGTGAGTATTTGATACTCATGATAGACCTCTGAGGGCTCGGTAAAATCAAATCCCGAAAATCCAAGTGCTTTCGCAACATCACACACGATACTCATATCGCTTTTTGCCCCATCAGGGGCAGGTTTAAAGGCTCTGACACGTTTGATAAAGCGTTCCGAATTGGTCATACTCCCCTCTTTTTCGCCCCACGCGGCACTCGGGAGGACAAGATTTGCGAGAGAGGCGGTTTCGCTCAGTACACAATCTTGGACAACTAAAAAAAGATCGTTTTGCAAAAGTGCAGAGCGGGTTTTAGAAACATCGGGGAGGGTGAGGAACGGGTTCGTGCAGGCAACCCATAACAAACGGATATCATTGTGCAAAATCTTTTCGATAGCATCGGTGATAGTGATCCCTATTTCTGAAGAGATCGAATTTGAGGAGAGGTTCCAATGGCGCTCACATACTTCACGATCCTGAGGGTTACGGACATCACGGTATCCGGGTAAGCCATTAGAGAGGTAGCCCACTTCACGTCCCCCCATGGCATTAGGCTGACCGGTGAGAGAGAATGGAAGCCCTTTGTTGGCGTTGATCCGTCCTGTGGCGAGAAAGAGGTTGATGAATCCGAGATTGCGCATAACGCCATCTACGGCTTGATTAAGTCCCTGACACCATAATCCCAGAATCTTTTTGTCCGATCCGAAAAGTTCCACAAGGGTTGAAGCATCTTTGAGGGAAAGCCCGCATAAGGCAATGGCATCGCTAAACGGGATTTTAAGTGCTTCGGTGAGGGTTAGCTCAAATCCTTCGCTGCAGCGGTCGATAAAATCCAAATCGCATCCCCCTTTTCGATACAGTTCTCCCAAAAGGGCATTGTAGAACATCGTATCGCTTCCGCTGTGAAGTCCCAGCCATAGATCTGCTTTCTCGGCGGTTTCGGTACGGATCGGATCGATAACGATGATTTGGGTTTCGGGATGGGATTTTTTACGTGCCATAATACGGCGGTGGAGAATCGGGTGTGCCCATGCGGGGTTTGAACCGCTGATGAGGATGACATCGGCATCGTCGATATCGGCGTAATTTCCGATGGCTCCATCACTTCCGAACGCCATTTTGTGGGCGATGACGGCACTTGCCATACACAATCGTGAGTTCGCATCGACGTTGTTCGTTCCCAAATATCCTTTGATCAGTTTCGTAAAGAGATAGCTCTCCTCGGTGAGGAGTTGTCCTGAGAGGTAAAAATAGAGGGCTTCAAGGGGAAGAGATTTAATCTGATCGGCTAAAATGCAGATCGCATCCTCCCACGATATTTCGCAGAAGGGGTCGGTTTTACGGGATCGGTACAGCGGAGTGGTGAGGCGGTTGGCATCGAGTCCTTTTGCCATTTGGATCGGTTTGAAACACAAATCTCCGTGGGTAGAAAGATTGGTTTTATCTCCCTTCACTTTTATACCTTTATCGGTACATTCGACGCTCAAGCCGCATCCCGTCCCGCAAAACGGGCATCCTGTAGCGATCGGCTCAATCATAGTACAATCCGATCAAAGCTATGAAAATCGGCTCCGCCTTCATGTAGGATTGCATAATTATGGCGCACGATATCGGCGATTTCACTGATCTCATAGTGGGAGCGTAGACGTTTGATAAACTGCTCCAAACTTTCACCATCGAATCGAGTATCCCGATAGAGTTTTATTAACTCCGCTACGTAGTGGGGTGCCTCTTCGAGAGTGATCCCTTTTAGAAAGAGTTTCGCCTCTTCGTCATTGTGGCTGAGACTGCCGCCGAGGAAGATATCGACCCCAAGTGTCGTTTTCCCATCACGAGGAACTTTACACCCCACAAATCCCAAATCTCCCGCACCGTGGATGCCGCACCCTTTGATACACGCTGACCAATAGAGGCGTACTTTGGCATTTTCAATCGGGACAGCGCTGCTTAAAAATTCGCTCATGGCAATCGCATCGGATTTTCCGGGGATAACCCCAAAGGGGCAGTGCTCGCTTCCGGCGCACGCGATGAGGTTCGCCATATAGGGCGATGGTCGGTTGGGGTATTTCGAAAACAGCGAAGATGACAGTGCTTCCTCTTCATTGCTGATCTCTGTCAGAATCAAATTTTGCTCGATAGTGAGGCGGATGGCTCCGTTTTGGGATTCGGCGATTCGGGCGGCTTCCATCAAATCGCTGCCGCTAAAGACTCCGCTAGGGACGGCGGCATAGAGGGCGAGCGTTCCCTCTTTGAGCACGATACG
>DLUI01000083.1 GCA_002742695.1 Sulfuricurvum kujiense
CTGATATCGATGCGATTGCGATTCAAATCTGCGAAAGTGCGGGTGGATTACGTCACAGTGTCGAAGCGATTGCGAGAGCGGTTAAAGCACATAACCCAGCCATTATGGTGATTGCCGACGGTATCACGGCGGTGGGCGTTGAGAAAATTGACGTGAGCAATATCGACTGCCTGATTTCTGGAAGCCAAAAAGCATTAATGCTCCCTCCGGGGCTTGCGATTATGGGTCTCTCTAATGCAGCGATTGAAAAAATCGGAAGCGGAAAAGGGTATTATTTCAACCTTGCCACTGAGATCAAAAATCAGCGCAAAAATACGACGGCATGGACGGCGGCAACGACGATTACGATCGGTTTGGAAGCAGTTCTAAACCGTATCAAAGCCGAAGGCGGTTTGGACAAACTCTACGCTGATACGGCGCGCCGTGCGCAAGCAACCCGCGAAGCGATGAAAGCAATCGGTTTGAGTATCTATCCGATCAATCCGGCCGATTCGATGACGACGGTAGGGGACGTCGAAGCGAAAAAAATCCGCTCAACTCTCAAAGAGTTCGATATAAACGTCGCCGGCGGACAAGACCATATCAAAGATTCGATTTTCCGTATTAATCATATGGGTCTTATCGCTCCGTATGAAGCGTGTTGGGCAGCCAATGCGGTTGAATTGGCTCTCGATAAAATGGGACGCCGCGCGTATGACGGAACCGCAAACCGCGTGTTTAACACCGTCTATTTTGGATTGTAGTATTATGGTATTTGAACACGAAATCCCTGAGGGTTCAAAGCTTTACTTTGCCGGAGCGGCGAAGACGAAGCGCGAAATCGAAACCAAAGCGAGCACATTGCTGAGCGATGCCGGATTTGAAGAGATACTCACTCCGCTTTTTTCGTATCATCAGCATATGAGCGTCTGTGACCAGCGTGAGCTTATCCGTGTGAACGACAGCGAAAATCATCCGATCAGCCTCCGCGCCGATTCGACGATTGATGTGGTGCGGATTGTGAACAAACGTCTCGGCGGCAACACGGAACACAAAAAATGGTTCTACATTCAGCCTGTTTATCGCTATCCTGCCCATGAGCAGTATCAAATCGGGGTAGAAATCATCGATGAGCCTAATCTCTCATCCGCGCTCACTCAAGCGACCCGAATTTTAGATGTGTTGAAGATTGCGCCGTTATTGCAAATATCAAATATCAACATTCCCCGTATCCTCTCCGAGATGCTTGGGCTGAGTTTGGATGATTTTCGTCATGTCAATATTGAGAAGTTTTTGTCTTTGAAAATTGATTGGGTAACACGATTAGTTTACATGCAGCACTCTCATGAGATTGATGAAGTGGCCGTGATCGTCCCCGAATCGATTCGATCTGAGTTGATCAAAATTAAAGAGCTTTGCGAAGCTCTCGAATACCCTAATGTGGTCATAGCTCCCCTTTATTACGCTAAAATGCTCTATTATGATGAGCTTTTTTTCCGCGTAATCGAGGGGAATGAAGTCTATGCCATGGGCGGGCGCTATAAAAACGATGAAACCGTTTCAGTCGGATTCGCCATTTACACCGATGCGTTGATCGACGCATTACACAATAACTAAAGTAGGATTATTTATGAAAGCAGATTTGATTGTCGGTATCCAGTGGGGTGACGAAGGAAAAGGAAAAATCGTTGATTTGCTAGCGCAAAAATACGATGTTGTTGCCCGTTATCAAGGGGGACACAATGCAGGTCATACGATTGTTGTTGATGGAAAAACCCACGCTCTTCATTTGATTCCCTCAGGTATTTTGAATCCGAAAGCGATCAATATCATCGGTAACGGTGTCGTTGTCTCTCCTGAAGCACTCATCAAAGAGATGAAACAGTTTGATAACCTTTTGGGACGATTGTTTGTCTCCGAATCGGCACACATGATTTTAACATTCCATACCCTTATCGATCAAGCCAAAGAGAAGCTTCGCGGTGAAAAAGCGATCGGTACGACGGGTCGCGGTATCGGGCCTGCGTACAGCGAAAAAATCGCCCGCGCCGGATTTCGTTTGGGTGAGCTCCGTGACGTGAGCGCATTAACGAATCGCGTCATGGAATATTTCGAGCAAAACAAAGCGATTTTCCAAGCGTTAGAGATCTCATTGCCGACCAAAGAAGAATTAACCGCAGAGTTGACAACCTTTGCAGAAGCGTTGATACCGTTCTTGGCCAATACGACGCAGATGGCATGGAAACTCATGGATGAGGATAAAAAAATCCTCCTCGAAGGGGCACAGGGGACGATGCTCGATATCGACCATGGTACCTATCCGTACGTTACCAGCTCATCGACTATTTCAGCGGGTGCGTGTACGGGATTAGGCGTTAATCCTAAAGATATCGGTAAAGTGACGGGGATCGTCAAAGCCTACTGTACCCGTGTCGGAAACGGCCCTTTCCCGAGTGAAGATCACGGTGAGATCGGTGAGCGTTTGCGTAAGCAAGGGCATGAGTTTGGAACCACTACGGGTCGTCCGCGCCGTTGCGGCTGGTTTGACGCGGTAGCGTGCCGCTACGCCAGCCGTTTGAACGGATGTGATGATCTCTCTATCATGAAACTCGACGTTTTGGACGGTTTCGATGAAATCCAAGTATGTGTCGCGTATGAAGTGAACGGTGAAGTGATCGATTATCTGCCGCTTGATTTGGATAATGTGAAGCCGGTCTACAAAACGTTTGCCGGATGGGACAAAACCGAGGGAGTCCGCCGTTTTGAAGATCTTCCCGCTACGGCTCAAGAGTATCTCCGTGCAATTGAAGAGTTGACACAGACTAAAATCGGTATGATTTCTACATCACCGGATCGAAACGACACGATCACATTATAATCTACGTCAAGGGGCGCTTATGAGTAAATCGCGTTACGAGCCTTTAGTCAAACTCAAAAAAAAGGGTTTGGACACTGCCGAACGCGCCCTCATAGGTGCCAACAATGAACTCACTTCCGCTTCAGAGAAACTGAGCCGCTCGTACGAAGAGCTCTCCCATATGACACTGCCGACGCAAGGGAGTGTGGGTGAATTTACTCAGGCAACCGCTATGATACACGCACAACATCTCACCATTGACGAGTGTAAAAATCGAGTCCACCTAGCACAGCAAAAACAGCATCAAATGAGGGAGCGTTTTAAAGCAGCGATGATGGATTTCGAGAAATTCAAATACTTGGAAGTGCAAGAGATGAACGCTCGACTCAAGCACCTTAAAGGGCAAGAGGCTAAAATGCTCGATGAGATCGGTACGATGACCTATAAAAGAGAGACATTATGAAAATTATTTGGAGTTTGGTTCTGATCAGCGGATTGTACGGTGCACCCGCTTCAAAATCGTATGAGTGTACTAAAATTTTTGAAGATCGAAAAAATGAGTTGCTGCTGGAACTGGAGAGGATTGACGAGCAAAAACAATCCCTTGATTCGCTCAAGAGGGCAACGGAAGATCTTTTACGGAAAAAAGAAGCATTGGTGAAGGGAAAAGACACCAAAGTCGATCAAAAATTGAATGAGATTAGAGCCAAAGAAGCATCGGTTAAAAAAATATTGGAAGAAAACAAAAAAATATTAGATCAAATCAAACAGCTCAAATCGGATAAAGTATCCCAAACATTTTCGAAAATGAAGCCCTCCGCATCGGCACAAATCCTCTCCCAAATGCCTTCCTCTGATGCCGCAGATATCATGAGTACCCTCAACTCGAAAGTGGTTGGGCAGATATTGGCAAAGATGGATCCGAAAAAAGGGTCGGAAATTACCGATCAATTACGAAAAATTCCGGAACCGCCTAAATAACTCTCCGTTTCCTCTAAGCGATTTGAGAGGTATTTTAGGCTAAAATGCAGAAAATTTCACTCAGGGCTGGCAATGAAGGTTTCACTGACACACGTACCCCATATCGCGACACGAATCGCCGTCGATCTTAGCCGCAGCGGATTGGTCACTATGACCAAAGGGCTTGAGAGTACCGCCAAAGAGGCTGAGGGCATCTTGAGCGCCAATATTAAAAAAGAGATTGCGCTTGAAGAGAAAGTCAAAGAGATCGTCAATGCGAATGAAGAGCAGATCGATTTTTATCTCGCCGATGAGCGACAACTCTTTTTCATGATCAAAAAGAAATTGGCACCGGAATATGGCGTTGTTTTGTCGTATGAAGATCGCTATTCGGACATCGCGCACCAGATTCTTGATGTATTGTATGAAGAAGATTTAATCAATTACGATGTGAGTGAAAACCGTGTTAAAAACATCATTTATGATGCGATTACCGGCTCTATCGCCGATTCAAGCGAAATTGAATCTGCCGTATACCAAAAATTGAAAAGTTATAAACGTAATTTGATTCCGGGTACCGATGAATATGAGATTATGTATGAAAAACTTTATAAAGACGAGTTGGTTCGAAGGGGGATGGCATAATGTTACGTGACGCTTGGATATATCTTGAAAACGGCACGTATTTGAGTGCTAAAAGTTTTGGTGCCGATACGACAGCGGTGGGTGAAATTGTTTTCAATACCTCTATGAGCGGCTATCAGGAGATTATCACCGATCCATCCTATGCAGGACAGTTTGTTACATTTACAATGCCGGAGATCGGTAATGTCGGAGTGAATGAAGAAGATATGGAGAGCACAAAAGCTCACTGTAAAGGGATCATTGTTCGTCAATACCAAAGCAACTACTCTTCATTCCGTGCTGAAGAAGCATTGCACACCTTTTTGGAAAAACACGGGATTATCGGAATCTGCGATATTGATACCCGCTACATTACTAAAATGCTCCGCACCGAGGGGGCGATGATGATGATCGCTTCGACAAAGGTTTCGGATAAAGAAGAACTCAAAAAAATGTTAGAGAATTCTCCTCGTATCGAAGAGATTAACTATATCGAAGAGGTGAGTACAAAAACTTCCTACACCCACCGCAACGGCATTTATGACCCGTTCAATTTTCGCTATAACGATGCTCCGTCTGCGAAAGCGAAGATCGCTGCAATTGATTTCGGTGTCAAACGCAATATTCTCAATGAACTCACTGAAGCGGGATTGGAAGTAGAAGTCCTTCCGAATAGCTTTAGTGCCGATGAGCTGATAGCGCGCTATGACGCGAAAGAGATTGACGGTGTATTTTTATCAAACGGTCCGGGAGATCCCTTGGTATTGAAGCGGGAACAAGAAGAGATCAAAAAACTGATTGCACGTAAAATTCCGTTATTCGGAATCTGTTTAGGGCATCAGCTTCTCAGTATCGCGCACGGATACGATACCCATAAGCTTAAATTCGGCCACCACGGCGGAAATCATCCGGTTAAAAACGTAAAAACGGGGATGGTTGAGATTACGGCACAAAACCATAACTACAACGTACCTGAATCGGTTCGTGATATTGCGGAAGTGACCCACATCAACCTTTTTGACAACACGATCGAAGGGCTTCGTTACAACAGCGGTCACGTCTTTTCGGTACAACATCACCCCGAATCAAGTCCGGGACCTAAAGAGAGTCGATACATTTTCAGCGAATTTCTTCAACTTCTTCAGCGTTAACCTAAAAAGGTGAGGAGAGATCCTCCCTTTCATTCCATAATAAATCTGCAACATGTTACTTTTCTACCCCTATTTCTGTAATTAAACTTAAATTTATCGTTAAGTATGAATAGTGTGAAAAATATTTAATAATTTAAGATTCCTTAAATAGTGTCATTGCTATCATTAGAGTGTCTAATAGCCTACTTTTGTTACAAAAGTGTTAAGGGCACCTTTTATTTCATACGATATGATGTGGAATAAGAGGTGCCCTAATAGGCTCTTATGCTTTGAATCTTTAAGGAGGTCGTAAATGGAGAATCGTCCATTGGAGTATGATTACACGGTTGCGAAGTGGTTTATGCTTACAACTGTTGTTCTCGGTATTGTCGGGATGCTTGTCGGCGTTATTTTGGCGTGGCAAATGGCGTTTCCAGCTGTGAATTTGATGGCGGGAGAGGGATTGGCAGAGTACACCAACTTTAGTCGTCTTCGTCCGTTACATACTGACTCGGTAATCTTTGGTTTTACCCTTAGCGGTATCTGGGCTACTTGGTATTATGTAGGTCAACGTGTTTTGAAAGTCTCTATGGCGGAATCAAAATTCTTGATGTTCCTTGCTAAATTGCACTTTTTTATCTATCTTTTGGTAGTAGTTGCAGTAGTCGGTTCATTGTTACTCGGTATCTCTACCGGTAAAGAATATGCAGATTTCGAATGGCCTATTGATATCGCGGTAGTCGTAGTATGGGTTATTTGGGGTATGTCAATTTTCGGTTTGATCGGTATTCGCCGTGAAAAATCATTGTATATCTCTATTTGGTATTACATTGCTACATTCCTTGGAATCGCTATGTTGTATCTTTTCAACAATATGGAAATCCCAACGTATTTTGCTTCAGGCGGAATCGGTGCATGGTATCACTCTGTTTCAATGTACTCAGGTACAAATGATGCGTTGGTACAATGGTGGTATGGTCATAATGCGGTTGCGTTCGGATTTACCGTACCTATCGTAGCGATGATCTATTACTTCCTTCCAAAAGAATCAGGTCAAGCGGTTTATTCGTATAAATTGTCTCTTCTTGCGTTCTGGGGATTGATGTTTGTTTACCTTTGGGCAGGCGGACACCACTTGATCTACTCTACAGTACCGGATTGGATGCAAACTATGGGTTCTGTATTCTCTGTTGTATTGATTCTCCCATCATGGGGTTCTGCGATCAATATGCTCCTTACGATGAAGGGTGAATGGCAACAAGTAGCATCTAGCCCATTGATCAAATTTATGATCCTTGCGTCTACATTCTATATGTTCTCTACTCTTGAGGGTCCAATTCAAGCGATCAAATCAGTTAATGCTTTGGCTCACTTTACGGACTGGATCGTTGGTCACGTTCATGACGGTGTTCTTGGTTGGGTTGCATTCATGATTATGGCTGCACTTTTCCACATGGCTCCACGTGTATTCAAACGTGAGATTTATTCTAAATCGTTGATGAATACACAATTCTGGATTCAAACTCTCGGTGTTGTTTTGTATTTCACATCTATGTGGATTGCAGGTATTACACAAGGTATGATGTGGCGTGCGCACGATGAGTTCGGTAACCTTGCTTACTCATTCATCGATACGGTAACCGTATTGCACCCATACTACACTATCCGTGCTGTTGGTGGTACATTGTACCTCGTAGGTATGTTCTTGTTCGCGTACAATATGTACAAAACAATGACAAGCTCTCGCCGTGTTGAAGAGAGTGAACTTCAAAACGCATCGCCTATGGGCGCTTAATAAGGAGGGGAAAAATGTTTCACTGGTTAGAAAAACACCCGTTCTTTTTCGCGGTAGCAGTATTCTTAACAATCGCGTTTGCTGGTCTCATCGAGATTTTGCCAAACTTTGCGCAAGCGTCTCAACCGACTGTAGGGACTAAACCTTACACGACGTTGGAACTAGCTGGTCGTCATGTTTATATTAAAAACAACTGTATGGGATGTCACTCTCAACTTATTCGTCCGTTTAAATCTGAAACTGACCGTTACGGTCACTACAGCTTGAGCGGTGAATACGCGTATGACCGCCCATTCCTTTGGGGTTCAAAACGTACTGGACCTGATTTGATGCGTGTAGGTAACTACCGTACAACAGACTGGCACGAAAATCACATGAAAGATCCTGCAGCGGTTGTTCCGGGTTCAATCATGCCGGCATATCGCTGGATGTTCAAAAATGCAGCGGATATCGACACTGCGTATGCAGAGCAAGTAACCGTAAATAAAGTGTTTGCTACACCGTACAACACTGAAATTCCAATGGCAGACGGTACAAAAGCGACTGTTCCATTGGCAGCAACATTAGATGAAGCAAAAGCAGCAGCTCTCGAAGAGGCAAAAGTGATTGCAGCAGATATGAAAGACCAAGACGTTAAAGATGCGGTAGCAGCGGGCCAAGTCCCTGAAATCGTAGCGATGATCGCGTATCTTAATAGTTTGAAATAAGGGAGAAAGCGTGGATATCGGTACACTTCAAGCGTATGCTTACTTTTTCTTCGTTGCGTTTTTAGTGGTGGTACTGTACTCGTACATTTATCACCTCTACAGCTCGCAATGGAAAGGGAAGCGCGATTATGAA
>DLUI01000066.1 GCA_002742695.1 Sulfuricurvum kujiense
AAATCTTATATCTCTATATCGTACAATCTTACCTGATTTTAAAAGAATCTTCATAAAAAATTGGTGTAGAATTATTCGTAACACCATTTTTTCTCTAAAAAACTCTCTGGAGGTGAAAGATGAACGGTTCGGTTTATATACAAATCGCAAGAAATGCCATTCAAGAACAGTATGATGGTATTACTATCGCTAAAGATTTCTATCTATCCAAGTATCCTGAACTCACTCAAAAAAGAGCTTGCTTCGTAACTTTGACTCTCAATAAACGGTTACGCGGGTGTATCGGATCGATTATTGCCCATCAAAGTCTTTTGGAAGATTTAATATCGAATGCCCGCTCGGCAGCATTTCAAGACCCCCGTTTTCCCCCGCTAACCAAGGAGGAATTTTCTCACCTATCGATTGAGGTATCCCTATTAACCAATCCAGAGCCGGTAGAGTACAGTGACAGAGTCGATCTTGAGCGCATCATTCGTCCCTATGTTGATGGTGTCATCTTGCGTCTAGGGAAGTATCAGGCTACTTTTTTACCTCAAGTGTGGGAAGAATTGAGTGATTTTGACTCTTTTTTTTCCCACTTGGGGATGAAAGCGGGAATCGGTAACGATCCCCTCTCCTATCATCCCGAAATTTATACCTATCAGGTTCAAAAATATGAGGAGCAATCCCATGACTAAACGTACAATGAGTGTTGCAGGGAGTTTTTATCCCTCGTCTACGCGCGAGATTGAGGATATGATAGAGCGTTTTAACACTATCCTTGAGTCTCATCCTGATGTACTTCAACAGTTTTCTGCACTATGGGGAAATGCCGTTATAGTCCCCCACGCCGGATGGATCTATTCAGGTTTCACCGCCAATATCGCATTTCGTGTTTTGAGTGCCTCCCCACCAAAAACGTTTATCGTCATCGGCCCCTCCCACCGCATCGGCTTTGAAGGGGTAAGTATTTCCGATGCACACTTTTATGAAACCCCTCTGGGAGATTTAGAGATAGATATTGAACGGGTAAAAGATTTGATGCAACGATTCACCCTCCCCTGTATCGTTGGGGCTCATCACGAGCACAGTACCGAAGTGCAAATGCCTTTTATCAAACACTATTTCCCGCAGGCTAAAGTTATAGAGCTTGTCTACGCCTATGCTGAACCCTCGATGCTGGAACCCATCATAGAGCACTGTTTAGCTCTGAGGGATACCGCCGTCGTTATCAGTACCGATCTGAGCCATTACTATTCGCTCGATAGGGCCAAACAACTCGATTCCATCTGTTTGGAAGCGATACGGGATGAAAATCCCCATGCGCTGCATCAAGGGTGTGAAGCGTGCGGAATGATAGGGGTAGAAGCGATGTTAAACGTAGCCAAAAAGAGAGATTTGCAGAGCACTATCCTCGATTACCGCACCAGTGCCGATGCAAGCGGAGATACTTCCAGAGTTGTAGGGTATGCAAGTGTAGTGTTTTCTTAAGCGGGTAAGCTATAATTCGCGTATAAGATTAATACCAATTATAGATCGTGAGGAAGAATGGATACCGAAGCATTGATTGTAAAGACGCAACGACACTTAAGCACTCTTTTACGGGAGGCATTTCATCACACGGATGCAGAGAATGCCGTCGTGGTGTATGACACACGGTGTCTGATTGCAACACTTTTGATGGAGGGGTACAAACGCGCCCTCCCCCATGCAAGGTTAATCGATTTTGATGCACACTCTCCCGAAGAAGTTCGATCACTCTTAGAGGCACTGAATCCTTCTGATTTGGTGGTGTTGATCCAATCGACAAACTTTCGTCTCGATGCGTTTCGCTTGCGTGTCGAGCTATTTAAACTCAAATTAAAAGTAATCGAACATCCCCATCTTAGCCGTATGTCGGACGATGAGGCATCCTATTTCATCGACTCGCTGGAATATGACAAAGAGTATTACCGTCCTCTCGGTCGTGCCCTACAGTCTAAAATAGACAACGCTCCTATGGGGGTACTCGATAGCGGCGGAGAGTTGTTGGTTTATGGTTCACCGTTCGAGTCTGCCAAAGTCAATATCGGAGATTATACGGGGTTACCTAACTGGGGCGGTCAGTTCCCGCTAGGGGAAGTGTTTACCGAAGCGCAAGATCTCAGAGCCGTTCACGGACGGGTAAAAATCTATTGTTTCGGGGATGTCACATATAAAATCAACACCCCTGAAACTCCTATCACCCTTATCATCGAAGAGGGACAAGTCGTCGCGTGTGAAAATTCAACTCCCGCCTTTGATCTAATATTATCTAATATACGACGAGATGAGGGGGGAGTCGTTTGGATACGGGAACTCGGTTTCGGACTCAACCGAGCCTTTAGCAAAACACGTACGGTAGCCGACACGGGAACCTATGAGCGCATGTGCGGGGTGCATATATCGCTAGGGGCGAAACACGGCACCTACGGCAAACCGGGGTTTAAACGTCGAGACGGCCTTTACCACGTCGATGTGTTTGCCGATACCCATACGTTTTCGCTCGGGGATGAAGTAATCTATAGAGACGGGGCTTTTGTGATTTAAACTCACCCCTTATAAAGAGGAGAGCTTGTTCTGATTTTTGATGAGCGTTCTAAAAATGGCGTCAATATCGAGAATAGAGAGCATTTCCCCCTTACTCGTCCCCTCATCCGGTATGACAACCGCTTTGGTCAGCGGTGATACACCGGCCAGCGTACCCGAATAGCTTTTAATACTGCGAAGTGGAATCTCAGGACTGTCTTTGATATGGCTGATCACTATTGCAAATTTCGTATCATTTTCCTGCAAAGATTTTAGGACGATTAATCCGTCTCTCTGCGGATCATAGGCACTTTCAATATCGAGCAGTTCGTTCAAAGAGATAACACCGATCGTCTCCCCCTCCTTGCTCCCTACAACACCCAGAAAAATAGCATCGCTTCCTATAATGCGTGTGACATTTTGATGACTGAGTGAATTGACAATGTTGTACGACTCCACACCGAAAAATTTATTGCCGATGTAGAAGGTAGAGATATCGACCGTCTCTTCCATCCCTTGTACTTTTGGGTAGCTGCACACGATATGGCCGTTATCGATAGTACATATTTTTGGCAACTCTTCACCTTTGACTATTTGTACAAAAATAAAGGCAATAAGATCATTTTGATAAAAATCATGCTTTTTATACTCTCTATACCCGTTTGAAGTATGGAGCCCCATAATGTAAAAATCACCATTCAGTTCTACGATACCCGAACTTCCGTTTCCGTTTTCAAGCGAAAAATAACACTCATCCAAATTCAGTCGTCCCCCCGGAGAGTATTCAGAACTCGTCGATGAAATAATATTTCTCTCACGGTCACAAAATAGAGCAAAACTCCCCTCAATCATCTCACCGTTTTTATCACGCGGAAGGGCATCTTCTAACATCGCTTCAAATTGGGGCTGCGAGTCAAAAACAACCCCTATCCCTCCGACACTCTCTTCGTTCGTCGTATCGGTAATTCCGGCACCATAAATATAGGTCGGTCGATTATCGTACAAAGGGGTTTTTGTAAAATGACTGACACTGTAACGCTGTGCATCGGTCACTTTCAATGTCTCACGTACCCATGACTCTTCAATCTTACTTCCGACAAAACGGTGTTCACTGCTTTTGGACACGGCAACAATCGTACCGGTGCGATCGTATAAAAAGAGGTTAGTATAGACGGTGTAAAGGTTATTGATATAGGAGAGAATCTCTTCAAGCTCAAACAGATCATCCCTCTGAAGCTCTGGTTGAGAGAGTTTTTCTTTAAATACGGATGTCAATGCCCACCAGCGGCAATCATTCGCCCGTTCATACAGATTTCGATCCATAATATCGATCGCTAATGAGGCGTTAAACTGAGCATCGTCAAGATAGGCGGAGAGGACGGTATGATTGAGATTGCTAATGGAGTCTTCAAATACTTTTTTCGTCTGAAATCCCGTATTGGATATCTCATTCAAAAGGGATTTGGAAAAGGAATTCTCATTCGTTTTTGAATTGGCGATATGGACATTGCCGTTCCACACGGTGACATCAAGCTCATTTTGAATTTGATCCGCTTTCTGCGGAATCATTTTCAACTCTCCCGAAAATAACGGGGAGTGTCTCAGCACCGTTTCGAGTATATCTTCTGAGATACTTTTATACGCATGAGGCGCCTTATCAAATGCGTGATCGATCGGAACCATTACATGTCCATACCATCCCAGACCGAAAAATCCTTGATACCCTTTTGTCGCACACGTTCTTGCTAGATATTCACGGCCGGCAAAACGGATGATTTTGTAGCCGTTATCGAGTATTTTTTCCATCTTTATACCCAAAGGGATATGGGTCGTATCGCTGCAGCTGATGACATACCCCTCCGAATCGAGCAGCATGATCTCCATCCAATCATTTTCGCTGATGAGATTTTTAAAAATCCCTTCCATCTCGTCTTCAAACCGAAATACAAGACTTAATACACCTATACTTTCTGATTCTTCGCTGGATGAGCGTCTAACTCGATAACTGTAAACCAACGCTTTATCCGCACTCGGAACCAAATCCGTTTGACGAAATACCTCGACATACTCGGCTGAAGTGTTCAATGCTTCTTTGATAAGGGGATCGCAACTGGAAGTAATCGGATTATGTTCATCCAACTGTGCAATGATATTGCCGCGCGTATCCATCAATATAATGTTGCTGTAGACACTGTATTTGGCTACATACTCTTTAAAGCGATTCTTCAATGCAATGCGCCGTTCTCTAAGCAACTGCCGCGATGCATCGTCCGTCGTTCCCGCTTGTACCTGCACAATAAAAGAGCGGATATCATCATCCGTCGCCAAAAAACCGATATCAGCCGTACGTTCAAAAAGATTTCGGATGACGATATCTACCGCAACCTGTGCTTTGGCTTCCATCTCGGAAGTTGTCTTTTTCAGAATTTCCATACCGAGTTTTTCCAACAGCTCTGCAGTAAGCGCTTCGAAAGCGGCACGGGTATCGACCATATCCATCCCCGTATTGCTCATTTTCCCCAGCATTGTCAGTAGATTCCATTTTTCCGACAAAACGTCAAGCGCTCTCTTATATTCTTGGACTGACTCCATGTATTTCAATAATCGATGATCCACAACGCACTCCAATGTATCTAAAATATAGATTATGGAGTTTGCAATGCAATTAACATTCTATAATATTTAATTTTATTATATATTCATAAGTTTTAAAAATCATCCTACTCTCAGTTGTGTCCGACCCGTAAAAAGTTTCAAAAAATCGTATATATCGCTGAGAAAAAAAGCTCTGGTATCGTGATGTTCGAACCGCTGAAGCCATGCTTTCTCTTGATTGAGGATCCCCCGACACGGAACCACAAACTCTTCACGCGGCAAAAGCGGTTTAAGGATTCCGCAGTCATTGATCGCGTGTACGACAGCGTCAAACAGTTCATCGAGGCGATCATCCCCCTCGTAGCGGTAGAGTTTACCGTCCATATTGTAAAAACGGTAAATGGCTAATATTTCGTTCGCTTTATCTATTTCATTCATTGACACGCTCCAAAAGAGATAGAGTGAGCAAGAGCTACCGCTTCATTGGTGACATATCCGTCATAGGTATTTAATGCACTTAGATACATTTCATCTTTTAACAGGGTATTCAGAGGTGTAGAAGCAATCTTAAGGACATAGGGGAGTGTCGCATTCGTCAGCGCAATGGTCGAAGTACGAGGATACATACCCGGCATATTAGCCACACAATAATGGACAATTCCCCCTACGTCAAAGGTTGGTTCTGAATGGGTAGTGGGATGAGAAGTTTCAAAGCACCCCCCTTGATCGATGGAGACATCTACAATCACTGACCCTTTTTTCATACTTCCTAGCATATCTCGGGTAATAAGTTTCGGCGCTTTAGCGCCTGCTACTAGTACCGTCCCGATAATAAGATCCGCTTCTTTAATACTATTTAATATTGAATCATGTGTCGACGTGAGCATAGTCACATTCGCAGGCATAACATCCCGCAAATAGGTGAGCCTCTCGGTATTGATATCAAACATCGTCACTTCAGCACCCAAACCGGCAGCAGCATCGGCTGCTGATTTACCTGCTACTCCTGCACCGAGAACCACTACACGGTTGCGCTCTACCCCGACCGCACCGCCAAGTAGTCGTCCGCTTCCGCCGTTATAGCGTCCCAAATGAATAGCACCAAACAGTGTCGCCATCCGTCCGGCAATCTCGCTCATCGGCTCCAGCAAAGGGAGGCGTCGCCCTACACGAAGTGTCTCGTAGGCTAAAGCGGTTATTTTCTTTGCACACAACACTTCGGTGAGCCGCTTATCGGCAGCCAAATGAAGATAGGTGAAAAGTATTTGAGACTCTTTAAGACGATCGTATTCACTCTCTATCGGTTCTTTCACCTTTATAATCATATCCGCTTCGCCGTAGAGATCATCGGCACTCCCTGAAATGAGTGCACCGGCATCGGCATAAAGACCATCCTCAAAGCCGCTCCCCTCACCTGCTCCTTGCTCTACCAGTACCGTATGCCCTGCTTTTGTTAGTTCTAAAACGCCCGATGGGGTCATACCAACCCGAAATTCATCCGTTTTAATCTCTTTTGGAATACCGATAATCATCTTTTTCCCCCTATAGCCACCGCGTATATCAGTGGATTAGTTGACCAGCGTGAACCCTCTTCATCGTAAAAAGCTCCGATTCCGCTACACGTAACGTTATGACTTTCACACACCATATAAAGTTCCTGCGCAATTATCCCTGCTTCTATATGTGATGAGGCGCAAAAATCCTCCGCATGGATAAATAGTACCATATTCGCCCCTGAAATAAATCTTTGATCCAAAAGTAATCGGACACATTCAGAGATGAATTCCCCCTTCTCAATACAGACTCCGCTTCGATACACACCCAATTGCATACACTGTGCTTGCAAGACAAGAGAGATGATTTCTAATCCCGAGGGAGAAGTACGATTAAGCAGTATCTTCATCACCTCATCACTCATCCTCGTTGCATCAAATTCGCGTCCGCTTCGACGTGTCGCATTAAGTTTTAAAAAATCCTCATATTTTTCCATCACAGGAAGAGCGGTATAGGGTGGGTTCTCTGCGAGTTCCCTTCCCAATATCTCATTGCTTTCACTGTAATCGGTAGGGTAAACTCGCATTAGAGATTTTTTGAGCGCTCTCACACTCCGTGTTGATAGTTCGCCGATCCCATACACTGCCGCAATCACCTCATCTTCACTCATCCCCATAATCGTATTTAAGGGCTGAGTCGGAGAGACTTTTGTCAATTTGACTCCAAAATGTTCTGCTGAGAGACCGAGCGCACCGATCTGATGACCCAAATCGAGATAGAGGTATCTCCACGCTCTTAGGGCATATTTCCATGATGAGCGAAACGGAACCAAGGAGATCATCACCAATGCACCCTCAAAACGGCTCGTCAATCCCAAATAGGGTTCTATCCCCTCCCCTGCGATCTCTGCAATCATCACCAACTCGTGATGCACTGCATCAAGATGATAGATTCCGCTGAGAATCCCCTCCATATTGCGCAGCTGTACATACATCTCAATCGGGTGAAGATTTCCGGCCGAGGGGACATTGAGACGATAATAGGCTCTTTGGGCAACAATTGCTTTATCGGTAACACAACGTGTCTCTTCTAGCCATTGCAGTGAAGGGAAATCGGAGAGCTTTATACGATAGCAAAAATGGGGATAGTGTTTAAAAGAGGCGGGCTGCGAATCCCAATCCAAAAAGGTTTGTTTATTTTGAACCCATTCACGGGTTAAAAGGGTTTGTTCACGCACTGCGAAGTTGGTTAAATACGTCGCGATTACTGGTCAGCTCAATCGCACTAAAGCCGTCTTCGTTTTGAAGCGTTGTATCCGCACCCAAGGATAGGAGCATCTTCACACATTCCACACGCGAAGCCGATGCGGCGTACATAAGGGCCGTAGTTCCTTCTTCGTTGGTATCGTTAATATCGGCTCCCGCTTCAACGAGTAAACGGATTACTTCGGGTGAGGAGGCATAACAGGCATTAAAAAGGACACCGTTATAATCATTATTGATTGCATAAAGATTAGCCCCTGCTTCGATCAGTCGTGCAACCATCATGGCGTTACCCTCCAATGCGGCAAGGAGCAATGGGGTATTACCGTTCAATCCTCTGCACTCAAGATCATCAGGATGAAAACCGCGGCTTTGCAGCCATATAATATATTGTTCGACCATCACAAACCCCTTAGGAGAATTTTTACACACCCATCCAATTTTCGTGGTCGTGCCCTTTTTTCTTGAAGTTAGCCGCTTTATCCACCGCTTCAATACATTTATCATAATCAACTTCATCAGTGATCTCAGGGACCACTTCTACATAGCTGATCATCCCCTCTTGATCAATGACGAATACCGCGCGAGCAAGACGGTCTTTTAGTTTTCCCTCAGTGATGAGGAGTCCAAACTTTTTAGCAAAGTCTCGATTCGTGTCGATCACGAGTTCCGCACTGTCTATCCCCTCTCGTGTGACAAAATCATTTACAAATTCAGTATCATCGGTTGTTACCATTACCGTTTTGAGTTTTTTGAATTGTTTGATGAGGTCATTGAACTTTTTAGCACCCAATGAACACACTTCCGTTTTAAGCGACGGAATAGCAATAAGGAGTTGCGCGGTAGGTGCAATCATCCCGATAACGTTTTGACTCCCGTCCAGATTGGTGACACGAGCGGCAGGTGCTTCTCGCCAGATAGACATCTCTTTTCCCTCCAAGCTGACCGGTGTGCCATGTACTGTAATCTGCATATTCTCTCCTATGGGGATATTTACTCTTCTCAAGTGCAAAATTAGTTCTAAGAACTGCCTATTTTTTATTCACTTGAATCTACGTTCATTGTACAAAATTGTATTAAAATGCTAGACAACTTATACAAAAGATTAAAAAATGATGACCTATGAAGCCAACATCCCCAATCGTGAAGAGTGTCATACCTGTAGCCTTACTTTTGCGTACAAAGAGATCAATCTGCTCTATGACATTGCGGTGATGCTCACCAGCACCACTGAGATCATGGATAGCGTCGAAAAAGCGATGCGCAAATTGAAACAGCACGGATATTTGGAACGGTGTGCTCTCTTTCGAAAGAAAGAAGATGCCGATGAACTGGAGCTGCTAAGTTCAATTGATCTTGAACCCTACCAAAAGAAGATGGCAACCTACCGCTTCGGGGAAGGGGCAACAGGTTTGGCGGCTAAAAGCCGTGAACCGATCGTCATCGAAAATATTCATAATAACATCAATTATCTCAACAAAATGGGAAATATTTCGACGCAGATGGTATCGTATGTTGCCGTACCGCTACTGCAAGATGATGAGGTAATCGGGGTGATCTCTGCCAATATCGGTAAAAACAGCCCCCTCAATTTTGATGAAATTGTTCGGATGCTCACTATCGTCGGATCACTTTTTGTCGGTGCACTCAAAGCACAACAAACCATTACAAAAGAGAAAGAGTCACTAACCGAGCTCAAGACCTACTACAAAGAAGAGCTCCAAAAAGATTACAAATTTGAAAACATTGTCGGACGCTCTACACGAATGCAACAGGTATTCGGAATGATTAACACCGTTGCGCCGACCGATGCGACTATTTTGATTCGCGGTGAAACAGGAACCGGTAAAGAGCTAATCGCTACAGCGGTACACAACCTCAGCCGCCGACAAAACGGTCCGTTTATCAAACTCAACTGTGCCGCTATCAGTGAAACGTTACTCGAAAGCGAACTCTTCGGACACGAGAAGGGAGCCTTTACCGATGCGAGAGAGATGCGAAAAGGGCGTTTTGAACTCGCTGATGGGGGAACCCTCTTTCTCGATGAGATCGGAGACATTACCCCCTCCCTCCAAGTCAAACTACTCCGAATTTTGCAAGAACAGGAGTTTGAACGGGTCGGAGGAAATAAGACGATTAAAACTAATGTTCGCCTCGTCGCCGCAACCAACCGTAACTTAGAAGAGATGGTACGTAAGGGTGAGTTTCGAGAAGATCTTTTTTATCGTCTTAATGTTATTCCGATCAACCTTCCACCGCTGCGTGAACGGTATGAAGACGTGAAACTGCTGATAGAACACTATCTCCACCGTTTTATGAAAGAGCATCGTAAAAATATGCACTTCACCAAAGGGGCGATGGAACTCCTCCTTGATTATCCGTGGCCGGGGAATATCCGTGAGCTACAAAATACGATGGAGCGGATTGTTCTCATCTGTCCTGACGGTGAGATCCAACCCGAAATGCTCAGCCACGTTTTACCGTTTAACTACCAAAAGCTCTATATGCAAAGCGAACCTGTCCCTGCGGCGATCAGTGCAGTGCCAACAACTCCGCATCCAATGCCGCACGATGGATATGGATCCGGACCGATGACGAAAAAAACACTTCAAGAGTTGGAACGTGAATCGATTGTTCAAGCGTTAATCGACTCGCACGGTATTCAAACCAAGGCAGCACGTGCTTTGGGGATGAGTGCACGCCAAATCGGATATAAAATCAAACAATACGGTATTGAGGTTTAAGGGATCTCCATCCGTACACTGTTTTTCCCATCCGTTTTTGCTCGGTAAAGTGCCCTATCCGCCCGCTCAAATACCTCATCTAGCGTCTCATCAGGCAAAATAGATGTCAAACCAAAACTGCAAGTGACATGAACAATGGTTTCAAAACTATTTTTGTCGATACGCTGACGAATTTGTTCCGCAATTTTTATCACCGTAATCGGGTCAGAGTAGCGAAGCAATATGGCGAACTCTTCCCCACCCCAGCGAATAAAAATATCCGATTTCCGAATCGATCGACCTACGAGTGTGGTTAACTCTTTCAGTACTGAATCGCCGACATTATGACCGAAGGTGTCATTGATACTTTTGAAATTATCAATATCAAAGAGAAGCAAAAACAAAGTAACGTCATAACCCTTTCCGAGTGTTTGATGCGCTTGAAAAATCTCTTCGAACAATCGTCTGTTGCCGATTCCCGTCAACACGTCGGTCGTTGCCATTTTCAACAACCCTCTCTCACCCTCGCCGACCATCCCCATCAAAGAGTGGACCATATTGTATTCGTGTTTGATCATAGGGGTTAATTGCGTGTAGCACATAGAGAGAAGATGGCGTTTATCGATAATACCGACAACCTTATTTTCTTTGACCGCGACGATTTTATCATAGGAACAATTTTGCATTTCATCCAGTACTTCCGAGATCTTTTTCGAAGCATCGAAAGTATTCACAGGAGTCGTCATAAACTCTCTGACAGGAAGTCCTGAATTATCACAATGATAAAGTGCTCGCACCATATCTTTTAGTGTCAGTATCCCTCTCGGCAATCCATTTTCAGTAATTATTACAGCATCAGAGCTGGTTGAAGCAAAAAATTCGAGTACTTTATGCACTATAACATCGCTCTCAAATACACCACAAGGATGATGATCAGAAAATAGATGACCAATCTCTGTAGAATGGGTTACAGCCGATATTTCTGAAATCATTTGTCCTCATGCGCCATTGTCTATGAAAAAATATCAATACAATTAAGCTAATTAAAGTTTAAAAATAATATTATAGCACAGAAATATACGGAAATAATAATTGTTAGATTATTCTCCCCGACGAATAGCCACCACTTCAGAAGGAAATTTTTTGGCACCCGGTTCGATAAACCATGTTTCACCGTTAGAGAGTTTTACTTCACCGCCCCATTTTTCTTCACTGTCAAACTCTGAACTTATAATTGTCTCTTCCATATCTTTTTTCGCGACATAAAATGAGATTGATCCCTTTGAATCGTAACGTAACATAACTTTTGCCATAACAAACTCCTTAATATTATTTAATAGTATAAATTCACTGCGCACTTACGCATGAAAAAACTGACGTATCCTATACCACCAATCCGATGAAAGATGACCTTCGAAACTGATCCGTAGAAATGTCCCTGCAAGGCGGCGAATGATCGTATTGACCTCATAATTTTTCTCATCACTCTGAGGAAAATCGTCGCGATAATGGACACCTCTGCTCTCTTCTCGTGCCAATGCAGACATCACCATTGATTCAGCAACCGTGAGGGCGTTACGAAACTCGATTATCGACATCAATTCAACATTATCACTGCGCTCTTTATTAACACAGCAGAGTCCTGATGACATTTTCATCAGATAATGCACATATTCGAGTGCGTTGGCAAGGGTGTCGTGCGTTCGAAATACCCCTGCATTTTTGTAGAGATTGTTACCGAGGTTACGACGCATTGTGTTAATGTTAAATCGGTTTTCACCCTCTAAAATCGCCTCAACATAGCGAGACTCTTTATCGACCAGTGCGTAATCGATCGGATGAAACTCCCCTTTTTTGGCTGCACGAGAAGCTTCAATACCTGCAAGACGGCCGAAATAGGCAGCCTCAAGCAGACTGTTTCCTCCTAAACGATTTGCCCCATGGACACCGCTATAGGCACATTCGCCACATGCAAATACGTTAGGAATATCGGTAGAGGTATTGTCTCTTACCCATATCCCACCCATAGTATAGTGGGCTGAGGGGGTGATAGGGAGAAGTTCGTTAAGGATATCGATTCCGGCACCGTTTAGAGCATGCTTGCGAGCTGAGGGGAGTTTTTTATCGATCAACTCTTCCCCCAAATGTCTAAAATCGAGATAAACACTATGTCCTGAAAGCTGATGTTTAACGATATCGCGTGAGAGTTTGTCCCGCGTCAGCAATTCATCCGTAAAACGTTCACCGCTCTCGTCAACAATGTAAGCACCCTCTCCGCGTGCCGCTTCGCTGATCAGTGTTCCGCTGTTCGCCAATGTTGTCGGATGAAACTGTACAAATTCCATATTCGACAGACGCATTTTAGCTCTCAGTGCTATGGCAATCACATCACCGCTGGATTCTTGTGAGTTGGTCGAATGACCGCGATAGATCCCCGCATATCCGCCCCCCGCCAAAATCAGTGATTTACACGCAAACGCTATCACTTGCGAATCCCGTCGGCGCAAGAGTGTTATCCCTGAGAGTTGATCTTTGTAGGTAGCGATAGAGAGCATCACATGATTTTGTAAAATGTTCACCCCCTCTTTGCGACACTGAACAAGAAGCGTTTGGGTAATAGATGCTCCCGTTTTATCCGCAATGTAACAGGTTCGCGAAGCTTTGGTTCCGCCAAAGGGGCGTTGAGCGATAGTACCCTCATCCGTGGTATCAAACACCACACCCATGGCTTGGAGTTCGTTAATAATCTCTTCGGCACCCGCAACCATAGCGCTGACAGACGAAAAACGCCCTAATTTATCGGCACCTTTTAGGGTATCGGAAATATGTTCGCGGATTGAATCTTGTCGTGTTGTTTTCAGTACGGCATTTATCCCACCCGAAGCTACGGCAGAGTTGGAACGCAAAGGATTGCTTTTACAGATTAGGGCGACATTCAGTCCTGCTCGGCGTGCATACAGCGCCGCATAGAGTCCTGAAATTCCGCTCCCGACTACAATCACATCATACAGCATAAGCACCTCGCATCAACGTATTTACCGACTCAACCGAGGCTTCAGGTAAATACCCCAAAAAGGCATTATCCACGACATGGGAAGGATCGACAGCACCGAATAAGGCAGAAATCCCTCCCGCACTACGGGCGAACTGCAATGCGCTCGCCACATCGTTCAACTCACCCGTTTTCATCAGTTCCGCTACATTTGAAGCAAACGGACGCTTAAAAAGGTTCGTTTGCAATAGCGAAGATGAGCCGATATAAGTCAGTCCATAGCGTGCACACGCATGCATTAGTGGATAAAACAGTCCATCTTCACACTGCTGATTTGCATATCCGTAGGCATGCGGTTTCGCGAGGTTAAACGGACTTTGGATATATTTAAAGCCATGATTCTCCCCTCCCACGCGTTGGGCGATGTCGACGATTTTTCCCAAAGAGACGTATTCCAGATGATCCGCTTCGTACAAAAACCCGTTCCACGCCGCAATGCCGTAGCTCACAATCTTTTTTTCACTACGCAGTTCTTCAAAAAGTACAAAAGCTGCTTCAATCCGCTCATAAAAGGTTGCTTGATCGATATACCCCAACTGTGTCTCAGGATTATGCAAATAGAAAATATCGATCGTATCTATCTCAAGATTTCGGAGCGACTGCTCACAGCTCCAGCGTAGATATTCGGGTGTCATACAATGCTGATCGATCACAATCTCCTCTTTCGAGGCCAACCCTGTGTCAATCATATTTTCTTGTATCCAACCGTATGGATTATCGGGAAAAGGGAAATCAAGAGGTATAAATCCCGCTTTAGAAGCGATAATAACCTCTTCGCGTTTGATCTCACCCGATTGGATCATCTCACTCAACGCTTCCGCAATTTCGCGCTCAGACATCTGATAGCGGTAATTGATCGCCGTGTCGATCAGATTGATCCCCCGACGCAGTGCTGTTTTGATTGCCTCTGCGTAGTTGATAATATAATTATCTTCTTTGTAGGGTTCAGCTTTATAGGTTCCGATACCCAGCGAAGGAAAAAAGAGTTCTCCGTTAAAACGGTAAAAATCTTTCGAATAATTACCGAATCTTTTGAGATATCCGAAGGTTCCCTCTTTGGTTGCGTGTCCCATTTTAGACCACCATCACTCGCAAATTGGATTTAAGTTTGAAGTTGAGCATATCCTGCATCCCGGCAAGGGTCGTAGTCGTGTTCATAGAGCAGCTCATACACTCACCTTTGTACTGGATGTATAGTTCGTGTTCCCCCTCTACCTCTTTAAGGTCGATCACTTCGACATCTCCGTGGTCGGCTTTGAGGGTCGGACGGATATATTCTTCGAGAATTGATTCGATACTGCGAAGTTTTTGAACCAAACTCATCGCATTAAAGTTTCCGTCCCCTTTGGCCTCTTTGATTTTTTTGCTGATCGCCTCTTTTTGAAGCTCTGCGGTCACTTCTGCGAGCATATCGACGAGATAGACATCTTTTTTCTCATGACCACCCGGTTTAATACACGATTTACAAAAACCGCCCGCTTTCGTGTAATCGGTGATGCTTTCGATAGAGTCGAGCTTGTTGAGACGGATCACCTCTTTGAGGGTATCGAGGCTGACACGGGCGCATTCACAGACGATAAACTCCGTCTCGAACTCGGACATATCGACCCCTTTATAGATCGATGCCGCTTTTTTAATCACGTCGTACGCCATAACCGAACAGTGCATTTTTTGCCCAGGAACCGCCGGAATATCTTCCTCATCACGAAGCGCTTTTTCCACATCAATGTTGGTGATTTTGAGTGCTTCATCCACCGTTTTATCCATGCAAAGTTCTGCCATCATATCCGAACTGGCGATTGCCGTACCGCATCCGAAACTCTTGAATCGACTTTTAATGATAACGTCGTTTTTCGGATCGATCATCCAGTAGAGTCGTACCGCATCCCCACAGCTCTCCGCACCGAAATCGGCAATAATCAATTGTTTCTCTGCTGCATCGGCCTCTTCTTGAGTAATCTCACCCATATTGATCGGATCGTTCATACGTCGTTGTACTTCACTTGAGTACTCTTCCCATAATGCTCCGCCGATCAGTGTGTCTCGTGCCATGATTGCTCCTTGATGGATGATATTAACTCCACAATTGCAAATGGTGTTCTAGTCAAAGAACTACATTTTTGTTACATTGGTGTATGAGAACTAAATATGCAGTTGGTTTGACAGGAGTTGCTTATTAAATAATCAGCTTAGTGGTGATTGCTCACCTCGATTCAATTTATAATGACACTATCAAAACCATAAAAGGGGTTCAAAATGGTTCAAATTACCGCTGTATTCAACCGTCACTGTTTAAATGATGTTCTTCGAGAACTGTTCGATAATGAGATCGAAGGGGTAACCGTAACCGATGTCATCGGAAAAGGTTCACTCGGTATTGCCGAAAAAAACAACGCTCCCGATTTGTATCCGAAAGTAATGCTTATCATCGTCGTATCCAACGATAAAACCAAAGAGGTTACAATGGAAGCGATCCGTGCTCATACACAGGATTTAGGTCACGGTGCCGGTAAAATGTGGGTTACTCCGGTACTTGAAGTCGAGCGTATCCGTACGGGAGAAAAAGATGAAACGGCTCTTACTCAACCAATCCCGCGCGCTATGGCAAAAAGCAACAC
>DLUI01000094.1 GCA_002742695.1 Sulfuricurvum kujiense
GCGGATGAACGGGACACGCGAGGATTCATCTCGATAACGATCATACGACCTGTTTCAGGGTTGACGGAGAATTGTACGTTTGATCCCCCCGAATCGACACCGATTTCACGTAAAATAGCAAACGACGCATCACGCATACGTTGGTACTCTTTATCGGTAAGCGTTAATGCCGGAGCCACAGTGATCGAATCACCCGTATGGACACCCATCGGGTCGAAGTTTTCAATAGAGCAGACGATAATACAGTTATCGTTACGGTCACGGATAACCTCCATCTCGTACTCTTTCCATCCAAGGAGTGACTCTTCGATCAGAATTTCGGTAATCGGAGATTCATCGAGTCCGCGCTGAGCGAGCATTTTGAATTCATCGATGTTGTATGCGACACCGCTTCCGCCCCCTGCGAGGGTATACGACGCGCGGATGATGATCGGAAAACCGATCGCTTCGGCAGCCGCCATTGCCTCTTCCATGTTGTAGGCGTAACGAGAGATCGGCAAGTCCATCCCGATTTTCACCATACACTCTTTGAACGCTTGGCGGTCTTCCCCTTTTTTGATGGCACTTGGATTAGCACCGAGGAATTCGATCCCCTCCAACATCCCCATCTCATGCATTTTCATAGCGGCGTTAAGCGCTGTTTGCCCCCCCATTGTAGGAAGTATGGCGTCAACTTTCTCTTTTTTGATAATTTCAGCGATTATTTCGGGTTTGATAGGTTCGATGTAGGTACGATCGGCAAATTCAGGGTCGGTCATAATCGTTGCCGGATTCGAGTTGATCAAAACTACGCGGTAGCCAAGCTCTTTGAGCGTCTTGACCGCTTGTGTCCCTGAATAGTCAAATTCACAGGCTTGACCGATGACGATCGGGCCTGATCCGATGAGTAATATCGTTTTGATGTCGTCGCGTTTTGGCATTGAGACCCCTCGTCATAAAAATTTTATTATTATAGACGAGAAGCACTTAAAATCCGATTACAACCTTCATCTCACCTTGGTAATAACGTGAAAATAGGCAGGATTTTTACCGTAAAAGTAAGGTTCGATGACGGCACTTTGATAACCGCTGGCTCGTGTGATGGAGATCACTTTTCCCACTTTCAGCCCTGCCATAAAGATACGGTCAAGTCCTGAAGTGAGTACTTCATCTCCTACTTTTATAGGAATCCAAGTCGGAATAAATTCAACGATCAAACGGCGTGAATTATTTCCCCGAACAATTCCAGGAGCCATGGTAACTCCGATGTTAACGGCATACGAGCTTTTGACATCGCCGTTTAAGAGGGCGATAGGACGTTTGTTTTTGGAAACAACAATTCCTGCCGCATATCCGCGATAGAGGAGCCCGTAAACCCGTTTCGGATCAAATTTCTCCATCTCAATCCATACACGGTGAGGATCTCCGAAACGGACATAAGAGAGGGTTCGAACCAAACTGGAATCAGGGATGATACGGAAGGTGCTGTTGTGCTCTTGAAGAAGTTTTTGATATTCATCGGCGACTTGATGCAGATTGAGCAGCTCTTGTTCGTAAAAACGGTTTTTTTGACGGAGATCGATAATAGTTCTTTGCTGATTAAAGTGTTCATCAACCGCGTGCTGAACACTCTCAACACTATCCAAATACGATGATTTGATCGCAAGAGTTAATCGTAGTATGGGGGATTGTAAAAAATTAGTAAAATAGAGTACTCCCCCTACCAAAACGGTAAGGAGTACAGCAACGGTTAACGCTTGTTTATTCATTATCGAAGAGTTCGTGGAGTTGATCGATCTCTTCCAATGCGCGTCCGGTTCCGCGTGCAACACACAAAAGGGGCTCATCGGCTACATACACCGGAATTTTGATAATTTCTGAGAGGTATTTATCGAGTTGGCGAATGAGTGCCCCGCCACCCGTGAGGATAACACCGTTATTGACGATGTCCCCTGCCAAATCCGGCGGCATATTTTCAAGGACGTCACGGAGTGCTTCTAGAATCTCTTTAAGCGGCTCACGCATCGCTTCACGTGCATCTTCGCTGGAGAGTTCGATTGACGTAAGAAGACCCTCAACTTGGTCGCGTCCGTTAATGATCATTTTAAGCTCTTGAGCAAGAGGCATAGCAGTACCGATATTGATTTTGATATCTTCCGCGATACGCTCACCGATCAAGAGATTGTATTTGCGTTTGATGTAATCCATAATAGCACGGTCGATTTTGTCCCCTGCAACACGGATAGATCGGCAAAGAACAAGTCCTCCGAGTGAGATAACACCGATTTCAGTGGTACCCCCTCCGATATCGACGATGATGTTCCCTTTCGGTTCACGGATATCGATCCCCGCACCGATTGCTGCCGCCATCGGCTCATCGATCAGGTACACTTCGCGTGCTCCCGCACTCATAGCCGATTCACGTACCGCTTTACGCTCAACCTGTGTCAATCCGTACGGGATACAAATAATGATACGAGGGCTGATAAGTGACGTACGGCCGTGCGCTTTTTCGATAAATTTACGGATCATTTTCTCAGTCATATCGAAATCAGCGATAACGCCGTCTCTCATCGGACGAATCGCTTTGATGTTCCCCGGAGTTTTGCCCACCATCTCTTTGGCTTCACGCCCTACCGCGAGGACACGTTGTTGACCGTATTTTTCAGTTTTAACCGCAACAACGGAAGGTTCATTGATGATTATCCCTCTCCCTTTTGAAATAACAAGGGTATTTGCTGTCCCTAAATCGATAGAGAGATCGTTTGAGAACATTCCGATAAGTTTATTAAATAGCATTGACTCTCCTATGCACTTTTTTGAGTTGATTTTTTGATATATACAGGGGAAACTTTTTCCTCGACTACCTCTTTGGTAATGAGTACTTCATAACCGCTGTACTCCGGGAGTTCATACATTGTATCTCCCATCGTCTCTTCCATAATGGCACGAAGTCCGCGTGCTCCCGTTTTTCGAGCCAATGCTTTGGCTGCGATCGCATTTAGCGCCTCATTGTCAAATGTCAGCTCGACATCATCAATGGCAAAAAGTTTGGTGTATTGTTTCACCAAAGAGTTTTTCGGTTCGGTCAAGATACGAACCATCTCCTCTTCGGTGATTTTATTGAGTGACGCAATAATCGGTAAACGTCCGATAAGCTCAGGAATAAGACCATAGCTGACCAAATCATCCGGCTCGACATTTTCGAAACTGTCATCGATGTCGGTAGTGCTTCGTTTATCGTGTCCGAAGCCCATAACATTGGCTCCCTTTTTCCGCTCTAAAATCTGTCCGAGGCCGTCAAACGCACCGCCGCAGATGAAAAGGATACCGGAAGTATCGATTTGGATGAAGTCTTGATTCGGGTGTTTACGACCCCCCTTAGGAGGGATGTTGACCACGGCACCTTCGATAATTTTAAGGAGTGCTTGCTGCACCCCCTCACCCGAAACGTCACGGGTGATAGAGCGGTTTTCGCTCATGCGGGAAATTTTATCGATCTCGTCGATAAAGACAATCCCCTGTTGTGCCCGCTCAACATCACCGTCCGCCGCTTGGAGGAGTTTGGTGAGGATGTTTTCGACATCTTCTCCGACGTAGCCCGCTTCGGTGAGGCTGGTCGCATCGGCAATGGCGATTGGGACGTTAAGGACACGGGCAATCGTTTGTGCCATCAAGGTTTTACCGCTTCCGGTCGGTCCGATGAGGAGGACGTTCGATTTGGCAATTTCGGTTTCATCTTCCACAAGGGTATGTTTGAAAATACGTTTGTAGTGATTATAAACTGCGACAGAGAGGAGCTTACGCGCCCGCTGTTGTCCGATAATGTATTGCCCTAAAAAGGTATTGAGCTCTTTTGGCGTTAAAAGCTCGGTGCTTTTGTGCTCATGGGTAGTTGTATTTTCCCCCTCCGTATCACCAAACATGATCTTATAGGCTGAAAAGACACAGTTTTTACAAATATAGACATTCGTGCCGGCAATAAGCGGGTTGTGATCGCTCTCTGCCGCGTCACAGAAACTGCAATGGCGATGAATCATGATTGATTCCTTTCATAGGGGATACCCCGTTTGGTATTGACAACAAAAGTACAAAGATTTTTAACGAGTTCACTCGTTGCCTCTTGGAGCAAAATACCCGCTTGCTCTTGGAGAGGTTTGCCCGATTCAAATAATTCACGGTAGGCTGAACGAAGTGCATCAATATCGGCACGTTCGACGTGACGGCGCAATCCGTTGAGATTAAGGCCGCGAAGAACCGCACGATTTCCCTCTGCCAAACAATACGGAGGTACGTCTTGAGAGAGGGCGGATGCCCCTGCGATCATAGCGTAATCACCGATTTTGACAAATTGATGTACGGGGGTCATACCGCCGATAACGGCGTAGTTCCCCATCTCGACATGCCCCGCCAAAGTCGCGGCATTGGCAAGGATACAGTGATCTCCAATTATAACGTCATGGCCGAGGTGAACGTATCCCATAAAAAGATTGTCGTTTCCGACAACGGTTTTGCCACCGCCCCCTGCTGTTCCCGGATTGAAAAGGGTGAACTCCCGAATTTTATTTCGATCACCGATGATGAGTTCGACCTCTTCTCCGGCATATTTTAAATCCTGCGGAACGGAACCCAATACGGCGTGTGAAAAAATTTCGTTGTATTCGCCGATAGTGGTGTTGCCGTAGATGCAGGCACTTGCGGCAATTTTAGTTCCCCGCCCGATTTTGGCTTTGCCCGAGATAAAACAAAACGGGCCGATTTCGACATTCTCGCCGATAACTGCACCCTCTTCGATAATAGCGTGTGGTGAAATCAAGCTCATACGACCTACTTGTCTACGATCATTGCTTTGAGTTCCGCTTCACTGACAAGTGCATCGTCAACGTAAGCTTTCCCCTCTAACACCCAAATCGATCCTTTGTGTTTAACGACGTTCATTCGGTATTCCAAACGATCTCCCGGACGGACGGGGGCGCGAAATTTTGCACCGTCGATACTCATAAAGTAAACCACTTTGTGCGCCGCTTCTTCTTCGGTCATATCCATACTTTGGAAAGCGAGGATTCCGCCGGCTTGGGCCATACCCTCTAAGATCATAACACCAGGATAGATCGGGTGACCCGGAAAATGTCCTTCGAAAATCTGTTCGCCGATCGTAACATTTTTGAATCCGATAAGGGACTCATTCGGGGTAAGAGAAGTAACACGGTCGACCAGTAAAAAAGGGAATCTGTGGGGTAAAATTTTTTGAATTTGAACAACATCTATCATATTTTGGGACACCTTGGGTAAAAAATCCCCCAATTTTACCGCAAAAAAGGTTAATCAATGATAATAAGTTTTCAATCCTTTGCTAACTATTTTTTAATAGCACGTTGTACCAGCAAATCCGCTACTTCAAAACTGGCATCAACGAATTTCAACTCCGGTAAATCCCTCATACTTTTTCGCTCATCAACGCTGTCGATTTTGACGATAACATTGGCCTCTTTGTTATACCCCAGTACCGCTTCACTGATAAGTCGACGGTTTTGTTCGCTGCTCATCGTGATGATAATCGCCTGAGCCTCTTTCACCCTCAGCGATTCCAAAACGGGGAGTTTGTTTAAGTGGCCGAAGTAGGCCATATATCCCAGCTTTCTGGCATGTAAAACGTGTTTGAGGTTGTCGGAGATGATAATGAAGTTGGCACCCTTGGATTGCAGTGATGCGGCGACAATTTTCCCCAGCATTGCAAACCCTGCAACGATAATATGGTCTTTGCGCTCGATAGGGGTAATGACGTCCGATTCGTAAAACTCTTTTTCAAAATAGGAGGAGAGTTTATAGATGTTCCCGATAATAAACGGGGTGAGGATCATCGAGATAACACTCACCAAAATCAAAAAGCTTGCCATCTCTTCGCTGATCAGTTTTTCTGCCCCCGCCAAAGCAAAAATAGCAAACGAAAACTCTCCGATCTGCGCGAGGGAGAGGGCGGTTTTTGCTGAGGTATTTTTATCGGAATTACGGCGGATGAT
>DLUI01000023.1 GCA_002742695.1 Sulfuricurvum kujiense
CTTTGAGAGCGGAGTGATGTCTGACGGTGCCGTTGCCGCTCAACTGGGATTGCCGGGGATATCGCCGATGTCGGAAGTGGTCCATATTGCGTCGATGATTGAAATAGCTCGCCATTTTGGGATTAAAATCGTCTTTAAAAGCGTTAGCGAACCTCGATCGATCGAATTGATTGCTCAAGCGCGTAAAGAGGGGATAGATGCAGAGTGTGAAGTGGCTATTCATCATTTGTTCAAAAACGATACGGCGTGTCTCGGGTTTGATACCGATGCGAAAATCAATCCGCCATTGGTCAATGAAACCAAACGGCTCACGCTGATCGATGCGCTGAAGCGAGGGGACATTCACTCCCTTACATCTCTCCATCAACCAAATTCCGATGTCAAAAAAGATATCACATTTTACGATGCCAATGTGGGGACGACTTCTATCGCTGAGTATTTACCGCTGGCCTATACGTATCTGATTAAAAACAAGATTATCAATATGGCTAAACTCATCGATTTGGCTTCCCGCACTCCGGCAGAACACATAGGGATCAAAGCGGGAGAAATTGCAGTAGGATTAAGCGTTGATTGTATTTTGTTTGATCCTTCACAGATAACGCAGGTTCCACACCATCATAGCCTCTATAAAAACGAGACGTTAAATGGAAAAGTAATAATGGCTATTTGCCGTGGGGAAGTGACGAAATTCTAAAGATTAGAGTGACTTGGCATTTCTAAACTCGGAAATCTCTGCTTCGACCATGGCATCGATCATAATTTTATAAAGGGTGGTAAGGAGATTCGGAGAGACACCGAACTCCATAGCGCGGGTACGGACACGATCCATTACCGCTTCCATCCTCTCATTGGCTTTTATCTCTTCAATGGAGTGTTTAAAATTTGCCGCTTGTTTGACATAGCTGTTGCGAGCAGCGATAAGTTCGACGATTTGATCGTCTAGACGGTCGATATGGTTACGAACTTCCGCTAGGGAATGGCACTCTTCAATTTTCATTCAAAATCTCCCTTTTATACATAACGGTATCATACCATATAAAGGTATTTCTCTATATGTATCACATTCCTATCACACTAAAACGTATAATATTATCTTATTTCGATTTTTTTTACATATTTCACTATTTCTTATAAATATTTAAGAGTAAGCGGATTATTATGTCCACAGCGATAATTCAATTTCGCAATCGATATTGCATACGATGAAGGAGACTCATTATGAACATTTCAAGACGTGACTTACTTAAATTTGCCGGTCTAAGTGCAGCTGCAGCTGCTGTGACAGGTTGTACAACTGCTACAGGTGCAGCTCCGGGTGCACAAGGTGCATCTAGTAAAATGCTTGGCAAACATCAAGTAGTTATCATCGGTGGTGGTTGGGGCGGTTTGACCGTTGCTAAAGAGTTGAAAAAAATTGATCCTAAATTCGATGTTGCGATTATCGAAAAAAATGACAGCTTTATGTCGTGCCCGTTTTCAAACGCAAACCTCGGCGGACTTAAAGGTGTAAGTCTTAGTACATTAACTCATGACTATTCACAAGCAGTAGAGAAAAATGGTTACGGTATGTTGACGGCAGTAGTTACCGGAATCGATCGTGAAAACAAAGTGGTACATACCTCTAAAGGTGGAGTTGGTTACGATATCCTTGTTCTTGCTCCGGGTATTGAGTATAACTACAAAGGACAATTCCCTGCATGGTCTGATGCAAAAATCGCAAAAGCACGCCGTGTTGCACCGGGTGCATTGATTCCTGGCGGTGAACACGTTGCTTTGGATCGTTTGGTAAAAAATATGGATGAAGGTGATGTCGTTATCACTGTTCCTGCAGGTAAATTTCGTTGTCCTCCGGCACCGTTTGAGCGTGCAAGTATGATTGCAAACCACATGAAAAATGAAGGTTTGAGCGGTAAAGTTATTATTCTAAATGAAACGGCTGATATTGCAAAAGGGGCTGCGTTCAAAGAAGCATGGGCAGATGTGAACAATGGTGTTGTTGAACATCGCAGTAACTGCAAAATTACCGATGTCGATTTCGATAAAAAAGAGATCACGTATGTTCAAACGGTATTTGCTAATAAAGAAGATACAGAGGGTGTAAAAACTACCCATACGGCTAAATATGGTGTTTTGAATCTTATCCCGCACAATATGTCAAATCCGATTATCCAAATGGCAGGTGTTGCGACAACTCCGGACGGATTCAAAAAAGTTAAAATGGCGACTAGTCCTGAAAAACCGGTTTCATTCCAAACAGCGACCGATGCAGCTGTTTATGCAGTCGGTGACGTTGTCGGACATGCGATTCCACCGAGCGGTCAAACAGCTATCTGGTCAGGGAAAGAGTGTGCGAAAGAGATCGCTCATGTTCTTCACGGTAAAAGCTATAGCGTTGCTTCAGCACTTCCGTACAAAAGTGCAAACGTATGTTACTCTATGGTTAACGGGAATCCTGAAGAAGCAATTATGGTTAACCATGAATTTATGGTTGCAGGTCCGGTTATCGGTTCTAAAGGTAGCGTTCCAAAAGGGGATGAAGCGAATAATAAATTCCGCTCATCAGGTCTTGCGAAAGCAACACACGATTGGTATAAAGGCGCAATGCGCGATTTGTTTAACTAATACTAGTTATCTTACTCTCCACCCGGAGAGTAAAAGAAAAATCTGCTACACTTACTACTCAAAATCATTCACACGGAAAACATTATGGATAGAAGAAATTTTTTAAAAGTAGTTGCTGCTAGTGCAACGGTAATGGCTGTTAGTCCTTCAATGATTCGGGGAAATCTATATGCTGCAGATGGAACGTTATTCAAAGCGTATGATAAAGTTCAGCTTGTAGATGCGGCAGGAAAACCGATCAAAGCATCGGCTCTGGCAAAAGAGGTTACCTATATTTTCAACTATCCTCATGCCTCAACTCCATGTATGTTGATCAACTTACCTAAGGGAACTTCAAAAGAGGTAGAGTTAGCATCGGAAAATGGAGAAAAATACGTTTGGAAAAGCGGTGTCGGAAAAGAGCGCAGTATTGTTGCTTATGTCGCAATTTGTACCCATCAAATGACCCACCCGACTCCAAATGACAGTTTTATCACCTATGTCCCTACGACGAAAAAAACGATGGCGTATGATAAAGGGGGAGTCATCGTATGTTCCTCCCATCTTTCGGCATTTGATGCGGGTGCGGGTGCCAAAGTGCTAGGGGGTGCGGCAACGCAACCGCTGAACTCGGTTGTTTTAGAGCATGCGGCCGATGATACTTTGTGGGCAGTCGGCATTTTGGGATCTGATAAATTCCAGGATTATTTCAAAAGTTTCCGTCCTGAGCTAAAAGAGTTTTACGGCGGACCGGCAGAAGCTAAAAAATTGGTTTCTATCTCGGCTAAAACGGTTAAGCTTACTGAATATTCCAAAGAAATTATTCAATACTAAAAGGGGTTGTTATGAAAAAAAGTTTTACAGTATTGGCTCTTTCATTTTTACTGGCAGGGTCACTCAATGCAGCTGGAAATGATCATCGAACCATGTTGATGAAAGATATGCGTACGATGTTGGATGCTATGGAAGAGATTCAACGCGGTGGCTTATACAGCTCAACGGAAGATATGAAATCAGGGATCAAAAAGCTTCAAAGTACCCTTAAAACGCTTGAGAGTGAAGAGATTAAATTTATTCTCCCAAAAGATCAGGTGTATGCGTACAAATTTGCTCAAAAATCAGCGCATATGCTTCGTCTTTATTCGGATGATATGATCGTTTCGATTGACGCGGGACGTATGGATGAAGCGTTGGAAGATTATACTCAGCTTCTTAAACAGTGTACGTCGTGTCATATCCGAATTCGTAACTGGTAACCCTTCTTTATTTTATCTTCTTCCCAAGTGAAAGCTTGGGAAATTCTATAATTATTTGTTAACTAATCATTTCTTTTTCTAATCTATACTATCTCAAGATTTTCATATCTTTATACTATCGTGATGGTTTATCACAATTTTGTCTCACACTCCTACAAATTTGTTCATATATTAGAAAA
>DLUI01000101.1 GCA_002742695.1 Sulfuricurvum kujiense
ATCCGATACGGCAGTAGCTAATCCAGTGAAAACCGAGCGGGCAATGATACTTTGACCGATGTTGAGTTCTTCGATGGTATCGATGTTGACGATAGGGCTAATATTTTGATAATTCAAACCATGCCCTGCTGCAACTTTGAGTCCGAGAGAACGGGCATAATTGGCCGCATCGACAAGTGCACCGTACGCATTTTCCAGAAGATTATCCAAATCACGGCGAGGGAGATTTAAAGACTTTATAGCGTGATGGGTATGGGGAAGGGCACTGTGACGCATAGCATAGAGGTTAGCATAGCTTCCGGTATGCAGTTCAACCCATTGCACCCCAAGACGCTCCGAGGCTTCTATCGCTTCGCGAGTAGGATCGATGAAGAGGGAAACTTCTATTTCGTGCTCATTCAATTTAGTAATCGCATTTAATATGGATTGGTAATTCCCTGTAACATCTAGCCCCCCTTCGGTGGTCACTTCTTCCCTTTTTTCAGGGACAAGTGTTGCACGATGAGGACGCAGAGCACAGACAATGTCGATAATGGAAGGCTCAATCGCACACTCTAAATTAACAGGAAGAGGGGAGGCGGCAACGATACGGCGAGCATCTTCATCGTGGATGTGGCGGCGATCTTCCCGCAAGTGGATTGTGATTTGATCGGCACCGCTTTGGGCACAGATCGCGAGTGCCATAAGGGGATCGGGATCGTTGATCTTTCGAGCTTCTCGCAAGACCGCGATATGATCGATATTGACTCCAAGGGTCATTTTAGCTTTGGCGACGTGCATAAAAGTCCTTTTTGAATTCTACAAATTTCCCCGCAAGGATCGCTTCACGTGCTTGGCGGACCAGCCAGAGATAATAGTGGAGGTTATGGAGTGATGCGAGACGAAAATAGGTAAGTTCTCGTGAACGGAATAAATGGTTCAGATAAGCACGGCTATAGCGACGGCATGTGTAGCATGTACACGCAGGATCGATCGGTTCCGAGTCAAATTTATAGCGTGAGCCTTTGATGTTCACTTTTCCAAACGTCGTAAACAATGTTCCGTTACGAGCATTACGAGTCGGCATAACGCAGTCGAACATATCGACGCCCCGTTCGATGTTCTCGACCAAATCTTCAGGTGTACCGACCCCCATCAAATAGCGGGGTTTGTCGCTCGGCATGAGCGGTGTCGTGTGTTCGACCGTATCGTACATCAGATTGTTTGCTTCTCCGACAGAGAGTCCTCCGATGGCGAATCCGTCATAATCCATCGCGCACAGCTCTTGGGCCGATTGGGTACGGAAATTAAAGTCCGTCCCCCCTTGGATGATCGCAAAAATGTTTTGGTTTATACCGATCCCTTTGGTTTGGTTATTGCGATGGTAATCGATCGACTGTTGCGCCCACTGGGTAGTTCTTTGAATCGAGGTCTTAATACGCTCTTGCGTAGCGGGCAGCGCCACGAGATCATCGAGGATCATCATAATGTCGCTGTTCAGATTGTTTTGGATATCGATCACTTTTTCAGGGGTGAAAAAGTGTTTGCTACCGTCGATGTGGCTGCGAAATTCGATCCCCCTCTCTGTCGGCTTGGAGATGTCGCTGAGGCTAAATGCCTGAAACCCGCCGCTATCGGTCAAAAAGCTCTTAGGATAGGTAGTAAATTCGTGCAATCCCCCAAGCTTTGCGATGGTTTCATCACCGGGACGCAAATAGGTGTGATAGGTATTGGCGAGGATGATTTGGGTATCCAGAAGCTCTGTCATATCGGCCATATCGAGTGATTTGACGCTTCCCACGGTTCCCACGGGCATAAAAATAGGGGTTTGTATCGTTGAATGAGCCGTGGTAATGGTGCACGCTCTGGCATTGCCGCACGTAGCATCGACATGAAATTGCATAAATGACCTTGCTTAATTGTTTTTGCTATTTTAGCGCATATAAGCGGGTTTGTCATCAATATACGTGATCGAAATGTATAAATTTTAGGTGGTTTTGTCGATCGAGATATGGAGTAGGGCACAAACGGTATCGAAAAGCTTATTGGTGAAATCCAGTACCTGTTTAATTTCTTCTCTTGGAGGAAGACGTCTGTGTGGTGTCGGGTACGACTCTTTGATGTGGTACGTCGTGATTAATCTGAGCATATCTTTTTCATTTTCATTAAAATCAATCGTATTCATGATGTGACTGTGTAATTCTATAAGATTATGGGTTTTGAGGATTTGCTTGTTTTCATACGCTAAAAATGCTTTTAGCATGATCTCAACAGCATAATGCAGATCAATCGCAATGACATCCGTGTAATGTTCGACCTTGTACAAAACCTGAGCTGAACTCAGATGATGCCACGCTTTGGTGAGCCACTCGTTAGCCGACGTTTCGTTCATAGAGGACTTTCCCGTTTTGGAGGATATCTACCTTATAAAAGTAATCTTCTCTTTGATCGATAAAATTGGCAGGGGCAGAAAGCAGATCAAATCCGATCTTGTATTTGTAAATCAGATCAGTGATGTTTTTCATGGCGAGGGCTTCGAAATTGCTATCATCGGTATCTTTCACTAAAAACAGATCGATATCGCTCTCTTCGGTAGGGTTTCCGTATGCGTAAGAGCCAAACAGGATAATTTTATCGGGATCGAGAGTTTTGAGACGTTCTACGATTTCGTGTTTGACTACTTCGATGTCTATCATCTGATCCCTCCTTTTTTGTAATTTAAATAATTATACATTAAAATGGGTAAAGGTGTCAGAATACATCAGATGTATATTTTAGCCAAGAGATTCTGTTGGAATAGAGAAAGGTTTAGATTAGATACTTGAAAATATGATTGTATGAATTTTATGATGTTAAGCCTTACTTGCAGATGGTTTTATAAGTGCATCAACTGCAATAACTTCAGGTAAATATTTTGCATTTTTAAGTGAATTATTTTTGTATTTTATTAAGTCTTCAATTTTTTTCTCAGCACTTATAGCACTTGTTCCAACCAGTAGAATTAGTAAAATGCTTTCTTTGGTATCTTCAGATTTTTCATAAATTTTTATTTGAGTTTCTAAGCAGTGTGTCAATGTAGTGATTTGTGCAGATGAAAGTTTTAATTCTACAAGTACTTTTTCTTTTCCTTTACTAAATTTGAAATCTACAGGACCTCGACCTCCATTTGATTCTGGAGAAATGTCCAAATTATTTGCATTACAATATGATGACGCAAATAATTGAAATGCTTGTTGAGATGCTCGTTCATGTTTGATATGTTTATTGTCATCATAGAAAAGTTTATAAGCATTTGTATTTTCGACTAAATCTTGAAATTTATTACAGATCATTTTGACTATGTCATATATTGGTTGATCTTGTTGTAATATCAAAGGATGATGTATTACTATATTTTTAACAAGGTCAATCCATTTAAAATCGTTAGAAGGATCACTGATAAAATCATATGCTTCTTCATTAGTCTTTTTATAAAGCTCAATTACTTTATCTACTAAAAATTTATTTTTAGTGAATATGACTTCTTTCTCTTTTTTATTTACCTCTGAATGCTTGTATGCTTCCCCAAATGTTGAATTAAATAAATCTCTAGCTTCCGTACTTTCATCAACTAACTCACAATATAATTCATCCCAAATTGGTAGTTTACTTAATAATGATGTTGGTAAAAAATATAATGGACTATTATTGTCGAAATGATTAAATGGGACTAGATGGTTTTTGTAAAGCTTAACAGATAGTTTTAATTCTTTGGCAATGTATTGTGTATACTTTAAAATATCATCTTCGATTATTTTAATAATCATGTCACTAATTCTATCAACACTAATTTGCTCTTTAAAGACACCTAAAATTTCAAAAAGTTCTGGCTCGACTTTGTCTTGCTTTATCAATTTATATGCTGTCAATACAATTGATTCGGCTAAGCCTGTTCCAATGCCTCGACCCTTTTTACCTGCTTCCGAGTAACCTAATCCTATGTACCCATTTTCCTTCGATTTTATTGCATCTATTGCACTTTTATAGTAATAATCTTTTTTATCAGGGATTTGAATTTTTTCTACTGTGGAAATTATTAAAGCAAATCTCTTCTGTATTTTTTGATAGCTTGATTCAAAAAATGTATTATCTGTATTTTTTATAAGTTTTGGATTTAAATAGTATTCAGAATCATGTAAGATAAAACCATTAAATATACCTAACTTTTCAAAAATTGTTTTATCGATACCAAAATATTCACTATATCTTAATTCCATATTTTTCCCTTACATAAGTAATGATTTTTAAACTTCCACCATTCTTTGCAAATATTTTATTGATTTATATCAAAAAAAATTATTTCTAAACAATAATCCTTTTTTACTTAAAGAATGGAATAATTCATCTCTGTTGAGCAACACAGTTGCGGAAGACTTGATCATAGAATCTTAGCTATAATACCGAAAACAATTATGCAGGAATATCTATGAGCATTGAACACTCACAAGCAGCCTTTGAAAAAGCCCAAAATCTTATCCCCGGTGGTGTAAACTCCCCCGTCCGTGCCTTTAAAAGTGTCGGCGGAATTCCCCGTTTTATCGCACGGGGCGAGGGCGGTTATTTGATCGATATCGATGAGAACCGTTACGTCGATTATGTTCAGAGCTGGGGGCCGTTGATCTTCGGGCACCGTGATGAGTCTATCGAAAATGCGGTGATCGAAGCAGTCAAACACGGTCTTAGTTTCGGTGCGCCAACCGAAGCGGAATCGGAGCTTGCGGAGTTGATTATCTCTATCTATGATTCTATCGAGAAAATCCGTTTTGTCAGTAGCGGAACCGAAGCGGTAATGAGCGCTATCCGTTTGGCTCGCGGCTTTACGGGGCGTGATGACATCGTCAAATTTACGGGATGCTACCACGGACACAGTGACGCACTTCTCGTTCAAGCGGGTTCGGGTGCGGCTACATTCGGAACTCCTAGCTCTCCGGGTGTACCTGCCGATTTTACGAAACATACGCTGTTGGCGGAATACAACAATATCGAGAGTGTCAAAGCATGTTTCCAAGATAGTCCGGGGATCGCGTGTGTGATCATCGAGCCGATTGCAGGAAATATGGGACTCGTTCCCGCGACCAAAGATTTTCTTGCACAACTGCGTGCTGTGTGTGACGAATACGGCGCATTGCTAATTTTCGACGAAGTAATGAGTGGTTTTCGTGCCTGTTTGCACGGAGCGGAGAGCATTACGGGGACCAAACCCGACCTTGTAACCTTGGGTAAAGTGATCGGCGGCGGTATGCCGGTCGGTGCTTTCGGCGGTCGTCGTGAGATTATGGCACACCTCTCTCCTGAGGGGGGAGTCTATCAAGCGGGAACTCTCAGCGGGAATCCTGTAGCGATGGCTGCTGGATTGGCTTCGATCCATAAACTCAAAACCAATGCACGTGTATTTAGTGTCCTAGAAGCACGTGCTGTACGCCTGATGAGAGGTTTTGCGGAAGCGGCAGAAAAACATAATATCGGATTACAAACCGATGTTCGCGGTTCGATGTTCGGATTTTTCTTCTCCAATGATTCAGTCGGTAATTTTGCGGAAGCGTTGAAAAGTGATACGGCACGCTTTGCCCGTTTTCATGCGGCAATGTTGGATGCGGGATTCTATTTCGCCTGTTCACAGTTTGAGACAGGCTTTATCTCGACCGCTACGACCGATGCGATGATCGAAGAGACCATTGCTGCGGCGGATAAAATTTTTGGAGAGATACAATGAGTGCAGAAGAGGAAAAACCGAGACTAAAACCCATCATCGAGGGGGCTGAAACTCTTTCTCTCGGCATTTCGATGGTGGTTGCAATTCTGATCGGTGTCGCTATCGGATTGGGGCTTAAAAAACTGACAGGAATCACGTGGCTGCTGTGGATCGGTGTTGCTATCGGTATTTTAGCGGCAATTTTAAATGTCTACAAAGCCTACAGTAAGCAATACAAAGAGTTCGAAAAGTTAGCGAAAGACCCACGTTATAACATGGGCAAATCACAAAAAGATGACGATGATGAGGATGAAGATTGATGATCAGCAGTTTTCTAGTTGCGATGCTCTCGTCGATGCTTATCGTTACGGGATCACTCTATTCGTATCGAAACATGATTCAAAGCCGTGTTGAAAACAGCGAAATTGATGATTTCAAAGATGTAATTGATGAGATGGATGATCCGTATGATTTGTACGAAGAGGAACGTGAGTCAGAGATCAC
>DLUI01000118.1 GCA_002742695.1 Sulfuricurvum kujiense
TAGGAGAAATTCAGAAGGTTTGTTCTCGCTACGGCCTACTTTTACATTTTTAAAATCATTGGGAAGAGTGATCGAAAATGCACCTGTTTGATCCGTTGTATAGGTTTGAGCCGGAGTATCGTGAGTCTCAAATGTAACGGTAGTATTGATAAGCGGTTTTCCCTGAAAATGGAGGAGAAAATGGTACGATTTTGAGGCGGTATAGCGGTCATGTTCACGGTGCAGAGGATCGGGAATGATTTCCAATGCTGATTTAGATATAGCCGTGAGTAACGTGGGGGAAACTTTGGCAGGACGCCCTTGAAGGGAAAGATAGCGAATGGCGCTGTAGACTCCGTTCGTAGTATTACCTTCTGCTACTATCGCATAATATCCCCCCATAGAGGGTTTTGGCAGCATGAGTGTATTACGTTTAAAGGTCAAGTTTTGTTCGGAGAGATCAGGGAGGATAAGGTATGCCGAAGCATTTGCTTCACTGTTCATCAAAGCGAACATGGCACTCTCCCCTTTTCCATGTCCACCGTGTTTGGAAGCGGTCGCTTTCCCATCATCACATCCGTGCGGAGTCCAATAGATTGCTCCATCGCCATATCCCCAAAGGGAGACTCCAACTAAGAGGGAGAAGAGTATTTTTTTCATATCAGCTCCTTAAAATTTGATTGAAAGACCGGCAGTGTAAACACGTCCCGGATTCACGGTGATGGAGAGGTCTTCTGCATTAAAGAGTAAGTTGTCATCTCTATCGCTGCTTGCACGTGCTGTGTTGTAGTATTGGTTGTCGAATAGATTGTCGATTCTTGCAAAAAGTGCATACGTTACATTGCCCATTTTTGCTTTGTATTCGGCCAATATATTGACCGCTTCTTGTCCGTCAATTTCAATTCTGTTTAGATCATCCGCATAGTAATCCGACTTTTTACTGTATTCACTCGAGAGTTTGATATTTGAATTATGCTGGTAGTCGAGTATAAAATTGAGGTTATGTTTGGATGTTCGGGGTATAACGTTTCCGGTCACATCGTAATACGCCACTTCACCCGCATCAACTCTTCCGTCATGATCGGCATCAAAATGGATACCGAAGTTATCATATTTGGTGTATTTTGCGTTGAGATAGGTGTAGGCTAGGTTATAGGAGAAGTGATCGTTGATTTTAGCGTTCATCGCAAGCTCTAGCCCTTGGTGTTTCGCCCCCCCTATGTTGTCCCACATATCGGTGATGGTACTGTCCACGCTTCCGTAATTTCCGGCAGTTTTCATAATGAACTCTTTTCGGTCAATTCTAAAAGCAGAGGCTTCGTAGTTGATGTTGTTGATGGCTCCTCGTAAACCGATCTCATAGTTTTTGGCGTGTTCAGGTTTTAGATCGGGATTGTTCTGCGTGCTGCCGTAGGTACTGACATCTCCTGCAAAAAGTTGGGTAATCGTCGGTGCTCTAAATCCCGTCGAGTAATTTAAAAAGAGGCTATTTTGCGCATCAAGATTGTAGTTTGTTCCGATTCGGTAGGAATAAACATCGAACGATTTTTCAAGAGCGTTATCTCGAGAGTCGGTATAGTCAAGATTGATATCATCATAGCGAACGTTGAAGGTTGCGCTGAGCTTATCGGTGATTCCTTGTTTGTACTCACCGTAGAGAGCATACACTTTCTCATCCGTTTCATTATTGCTGTTTTCGTCGCCAGCTGAAAGATACGTGTAGGCAGGGAAAAAACCAACGCGCTGATCAACACGGTAGAGTACTTTATTTTTATAATTATTGTCCCGTATATCTAGCCCTAAAAGTGTTGCGAAGGTGTCAAATGACGCTCTGTACTCACTTTTAATCCCTTTTTGGACTTGTTCGTAGTAGTTATCATAGACATAGTCATCATCGGTATAGGTTTGTGTCGCGCCATTCCCGTCTTTGGTTTGAGGACTTGACCAAAAATAGGTGTCATCGGTATACATATATCCGTTGATCAGTAAATTAGAGTTATTAGAAAAATCTTTTGAATAGGTAAGGAACAGTTTTAACAGTTCAACATCAAACTTTCGGGTGTAGTCTCTGCTCTCCATATCCCCCGTGAAAACACTTTCCGGATTCGTTTGAGCCTCTGTTTCACCCCCTACAGTTCCATGAGAATCTTTTTTTCGCTTGGAAGCTTCGAGCCCGAATGTCAAATCACTCGTACTGTCGATGTAGTATTGAAGTTTGCCGTTGACGTATTGGGCGGTGTAATCGGAATCTTCATGGTAGCCGTCCGCTTTGCGCTCACTCGCTTGGATATGAAAACTAAAGTCATCATTAGCGTATCCGGTTCGCGCTAATAATTTTTGGTAACCGAAGCTCCCGCGTTCGATAGCGGCAAAATTTTGATTGTATTTTGCCCCTTTTTTGGTGGTAATGATGACCGCACCGCTTAGGGCATCATCCCCGAAAAGGTACGAGGCTCCCCCTTTGATCACTTTGATCGATTCGATATTATCAAGGTCGATATTCACTGACCCCGTTCGCTCAAATACAGGAACACCGTCAACAACGACGGCAACCCCCGGCTTTTCACCCATATAGACTTGGTTTTCTATACCGCGAATATGGATTTTGATACTGTCTCCGGTCTTAACTTCCGTCGTAATTCCCGGAATGCTTTGAAGGATTTGTTGGATATTTTCGGTATGAGCAGTATCAACACTCTCGCCGCTGATCGTTGAGGTGCTCGATATCTCGGTACGTTTGGATGCGAAGCGATCATCGATGGTCGTAGAGTCAATTTCGATAATTCCGAGGTTTTCAGCTCCAAAGCATGAGCTTACTATGAGTGATGAGAGTAATAGAGAGTGGGTGATTCGGCGGGTATTTACCATCGCATTTCCTTAAAGTTTTGGATTAAAGTATGCGATTATGAATTAGAAGTGTTACATTAGTGTTAATTTGATTTTTTAATTTAACACTAATGTAACAGTTATTTTTTTATGTGTAAATTCTGATTCTCCAATCGGCAGGATTCTAGTCGATCCTCATCTATTAAGGTACTAACCCCTACAGCGGTGAAAATTATAATAACTATAATAGCGATCAATATTCCTATACTTCTCCCCCCTGCACGTAAAATTGATCTTTTTTCAGGGTAAATCAGCGATGGTCGGGTGCATTTGGCAAATACTTTTTCACACGCCGCTTCGCACAGTCCGCACTGGATGCAACGGATATCAAAACCATGACGGATGTCGAGATCGGGAATGGGGCAGATTTTGACACATCCGCCGCATTCGGTGCAGTTCTCTTGCGGATCATCGAAACGGTAGGTGAGGCGATCTTCTATCGGAAATATAGCCGTGATAGCACCGTAGGGGCAGAGATAGGCGCAATACCACCCTTGCACCATATAAACTTCGGCGATCATGAGTACGGAGAGGATGCTGACGAGCCACCCCGCAAAGGTGAGATGTGCTATCGCGTCAAAGAGTTCATTGGTGCTGATCCCATACGCAACCACTGAAAATGCAAGTGTTGAAGCCAAAAAAGTGAGGAGTGAAAACCCTATCACTTTAGAAAAAAAGGATGTTTTTTTCCCTTTAAAAATACTCAGTAGATGGGCGAAAAACGTATTGGGGCAGAGAGTTCCGCAGTAAAAACGAGAGAGGCTGAGTGCGCTGATCAACGTTAGAGCTACCCCCAAAAGAATCAATAAAGCAATCATCGCATAGGTGTTCATTTCGAGTGCAAAGCCGAGTGTTTCGAGTCGATCATGGGAAAAGTTGAACAGCAACAGATGAAAATCTCCGAGTGTTATCCATGGAATCGCTAAAAAAGGGATAAGTAAGGCTAAAAATGTTTTGTTATCCTGTAAGAACTTCATTACATCCCCTTTCGGTTTTGTTTCCAGCTGTCGATCCGCTGTTCAGGTGGGAGTGTGCCGTTTTCGAGCCGCCCCTCTTCGAGTCGTTGGATGAGGTCGCTGAAAATCGTTTTATTGGGGAGGGTTTTGAAACGTTTCACGACATTGCCACTTTGATCGGCGATTAGGATCAGCGGAACACTCTGGGATAGACCAAATGGTAATGCCTGTTTTTGGCTTTCAACGTCATCGACCGATACACGGCTGATGGAGAGGCGGGGATACGCTTTATGCAACTCGTCCAGTAGCGTCAAACTCTGTTTGCATGGCGGGCACCATGAGGTGTAAAAGATGACGATGTTTACAGAGGCATTAGGATGAAAATAGGGGGTGTTTTTAAGTGAAATGGGTGCACTAAATGTGGAGATACTCATAAATAGAGTAAACAATGCCATTCTCACAGGAGAACCGAATATGTTGTGAATCTTTAAGGAGGTCGATTGAAGCATATTGGGTTCTCTTGTGAAAATAGGATGCCGAAGGGATGTACCCTTCGGAACGTTGTTATTTTTGTTTCAATACCCATTCGATGAGAGTTTTTGTCTCTTCATCGGTGAGTGTTTGCGGAGGCATTGGAGTTTCACCCCATTTACCGGTACTACCGTTTTTGAGTGAAGCGGCGAGAATATCAGCGCTTTCAGCTTTGGCGGCGACTTCTTTATAGGCAGGTCCTACAAGCGCTACATCAACACTGTGACATGCTAAACACCCTTTTGAATCTGCCAATGAAACCGCAGGATCGAGAACGACTTGAGGCGCATTTTTCATCTCTTCTTTGTACGCTTTGTACTCGGCGATAACGTCGGTCATGTATTTTTCCGTCGCTTCGGCTTGTAATTGCAACGGTTCTTCGAAACTTACCACGCGGATACCGTGACGTGCTGTTGCCATCAAGGCTACGGCAACGACCATCAATACCACCGCTTTGGTCGCATCGGAAAGAGACATCTCTTCATTGCTAAAGCGTTTAAGAAGGAAGAAGAATAGGATCAACAATACCGCTGATGCCGCAAAGGGCAAGAAGACAAACGGTGTATGGATATACGCTTCACTGATACGTGGGCTGAAGGCGAAAAATACCAAGGGTAAAACAGCGATGTTGACAGGAGCTGCCCACATAAACCATTTTTTACCTTGATCAATCGCCAAGCGACCTACTTCAGTCTCTTCTCCACCCGCTTTAACCCATTTGACCCCAAGATAGATCATAACAATCCCCGTGAACGCAAATGCGGTGAGGAAGAAGTTGATGAGACGGAAGAATGTCAACGGAGTCAACATAATGTCCCAAATGTTTTGTACAGAGGCAAACAATTCCGGCTGTAAATAGAGGTTAGACATCGACATAAACACCGGAGGCAACGTATAGAACGTGAGTACCGCAACTAAACCGATAGCGATATGGAACCCTTTGTGATTATGCAACGAATGCCAGCTAAATTTGTACGCATACGAGAGCAAGAACGCGAAGATGTTTCCGTAAATGATGTGCAAAATATGCGGAGATACTTTTAGAATCGCCGTATAGAAAAATCCGGTATAGAGTACCGAAATAACGAGCAACGGAGCGACCCCCCACAATGCCCCCATATTTTCACTGATGGTGGTAGGGTTGGTCATTTTGTATGCCAACAAATTGTTTGTTTTGGACTTTTTGAATACCCCAAAGATATTGTAGAGAACCGACGCTGTCGAGGCACCGATAAGGGTATAGATAAATGCGATGTGCACGACAAATACGATAATTCCCAGTGTGTCAAAAAACCAGCCGGGTAGTCCCATCGTCGGTACGACGAGAGGGATGTCAAAAGGGAGTTTCCAGTTCATTATTTGATCTCTCCTCTTTTATTAAGTGATGCGATATAAGCCGCTAACGCGTCTTTCTCGGCTTCGGTTCCGGTAAACGGAGGCATATACGGTGTTCCAGCTCCCGGTAGGTTGTTGATACGGTTACGAATTGCCTCTTCGCTCCACCCTTTGGTTAGGAATTTAAGACCGTTGATACCGTTTTCGGTATGGCAGGCACGACACTCGATTTGGGCAATCGTATGACCCACTTCGATAAGGTTGGATTTGTCCTCTTTGAGCACTTTTTTATCTTCATCAACGAAGACGGCGTGTTTGAGGATACCCACTTTGTTGAGATACGGTACGTCGGTAACACGGATACCGTTGGCGTACATGTAGTTATAAATCAAATACGGTTTACGGATAAACTCACGAGTACGTTCTTCGAATCCCCAGAAGAGCATAAATGCCGCAACCATGAGTGTTGCCGCGATGTAGGGAAAGCGTTTCGGAGAGAAGTAGGCGATAATCGTTGTTACCACTACCGCACCGCCGATGCCGCTGATGATCATGTACATCAAATCCATTTTATCGGCAAACGCTCTTGTCATCATCGCTGTTGGGATCATGGCGCGCGCTGCTTCAGGGATTTGGAGCAGATAGTAGTACCCAAATGCTGCGGCAACCGGAACCGTGACCATCATGATGGTTGCGAAGAATTTGATCATCCGTTCTTTAGTGGCACGAATCTCTTCATCTTTACTGAAACTGGTAATGAGCCATGTCCATAGAATAGCAAGTGCTCCGGCAAACGCGATGGAACTAAAGGTTCTCATCATAAGTCCTGGGAACCAAGTCGGGTTAAAGAGGGCATTATTGTAGTTGACCGTACCCGGATACACTTCAGGATCGATCCACGGTTGACCGTCGAAATTCGGTGTCAACATAAAGCCCAAAATAGCGGTGATGATCAACATCGTTATCCATGAGGATACCGCATAATAGATTCCGAAGCGAACCGAAGAAGCACGACCTTGCGCTGTTGTGGCTTTCGGTTTCCATGTCATAAACCAGAAGAGAAGCAAAATAACCTCGAAGTTAAAGACGATCCACTCGATAAACCATTTCCAGAAGAAGACGCGGATAAGTCCTCCGATAGCGTTGGGGCTGATAATGTTAGCGTGAATCCACATCCCGATTCCGGTGAGGGCTCCGACAGAGGTAGAGATGATAAAAAAGACCATGAGGAGGCGATAGACGGTTTCATATCCCGCCAAATCCCCTTTTTTATTGGTCCACCATGCGGCAAGTGCGAGTACCACAGACCCTCCGACAGCACCGCCGTGAGAGACAAATACGTGGATGATCGCATTGATCGCCATGAGCATTCTTAGCCCAATCGTGGGCATTTCGAATATGGGAAAATCGAACATACATTTCCTTTAGTTAAAAATAAGGTGTATGCACGGCAACGTCGGAGAAACAGCGTAAAAAAACGCTATAATTTAGACGTTGCTATGCAATACGTTTTTCCGTCTGCTTGAGAGCTGCAATTCATAGAGCAGACGGATCGTTGGTTTTTTCTCCTCCGTTTTTTCTCCTTTTAACTCCTAATGGTAATTTCCGAGAGTAAGATTATGAACTAACTGTGTTAATTTTGTGTTAAGCAGTTAATAAAATAATTTAAGTTTTATTTGATTTATATGGTGGGCTATAATTCTTCTAAAAAAGGTCATAAATGACAACCATCTGGCACAATCCGAAATGTTCAAAATCACGGGAAGCCTTAAAATTATTAGAAGATAAAGGGGTACCTACCGAAGTATTCAAATACCTCGATACCCCACCATCACGTGAGGAGATCGTATCTTTGCTCAAAAAACTCGGAGTTTCAGCGCGGGAATTGATGCGGACGAAAGAGGAGTTGTATAAAGAGCTGGGGTTGGCAAAGATTGAAGAGGAATCGGTTTTAATCGATGCCTTGGCAGCGCATCCGAAACTCATCGAACGTCCGATTTTGATCGAAAATAATCGTGCGGTGATCGGTCGTCCTGTTGAAAAAGTAGTTGAATTTATCGGCTAATAGAGTTTTTTATCCTCTTTTTCTTCCCATAGTTTAAAAAGCTTTTTACTTTTTTCCGTATCGACAGGTCGCAGATCGAGGGTGCTTTCGGGGCTTCGAATCATCTCATAAAAGATCCGATCGTCAAATCCTCCCTCTGCGGCATCATTCATGGATGAGGCATAATAAACCGTGGGGATTCGCGCCCAGAAAATTGCTCCCATACACATCGGGCATGGGTAGCAGGTTGTATAGAGAGTGCAGTCAGAGAGATCGAATTTTCCGAGTGCGGCAGAAGCACGGCGTATGGCATTGATCTCGGCGTGAGCGGTGGGATCATTTGTCCCCAGTACTTCGTTATGGGCACTAGCGATTATTTTCCCTTCTCGGACGATAGCGGCACCGAACGGCCCCCCCTCATTTTTTTCCATCCCTTGCAACGCTTCATCGCAAGCGATACGCATCCACTCATTCATAGGTTTATTTTACTTTTCCCACACACGATGGAGCAAGGAGCTCAGGGCGGTATTCGAAGTGCATCGTGTCATAGTGGTACCAGCGTCCCCCCCAGATAAAGCCGTGTTTTTCGAAAATACGGACGATAGAGAGGGGCATTGTATTTTTGTAACCGATTTTAGCCGTTTCCGAAGCAGCTTCGTCTTTCCAATATTGGGTTTTGGCAGGTGCCAAATCGATTGCGATCCCGAAACTGTGCATCGAGAGGCGATCGGTATCTTTGATGACGCGGTAGGCATAGGTCGTTGCTCCCTCAGCCCAGATCCGATCCGCTTTGGGTAGTTTGGAGATCTCCTGACCAATAGCGGTGAGTTTTTTATCCACCCCTCCCACTTTATTGACGGGGAGTTTAACCGAGCCTTTGAGTGTCGGCCAAGCAATGGTGACGAGATTTTTCTCAATCTCCTTTTTGTCTTTGCCGTAGAGGGCTTGAAAAAAGGGCTGATAGCGGAGGCGTCCGGGGCTGAAGAGATACGGAGGCGGGGTTTGGCTTCCCCCTACATCGTAGCGTTGGATGAGTTGCGTTGCGAGATCAGCGTTATCGATTTTTTCGCTCCAAGATGTTTTTGGTGTTTCGGTGCGGTAGGGAAGAGGGGTTCCGTCTTTGAGGATGAGGCCGTTTTCATCGGCAGAGGCGATGAGGTCGCTGTACCCTTCGACGTAACATTGGGGATTTCCCCAAAGATGGGTAAAAAGTAAAGCTGAAGCGGCAAAAAGAGTTAAGGTGCGCATGGGTTTCCTTCGATAAGTAGTGCTATTTTAGCAAGTGTGGCTCTCAACGCAAAGGATTGGCACCCGCGCGTTAGAATTTTTCTCTTTTTTAACGACGTACATAGCCATATCGGCTGCTTTAATTAATCCCTCCGGATTGGTAGCATCGTCCGGATAACATGCCAAGCCGATACTCGCTTTGGCATAAAGGGTGGTTTTTTCATCGAGATAAATCGGCTCACTGATGGCAGCTGCAATGGCATCTTGTATGCTGTTCAGATGATCTTCCCCTTTGACCTCTTCAATCATCACGATAAACTCATCCCCTCCGTAACGGCAGACCGTATCACTGTTGCGCAGACATGCCCGAATATTTTTGGCGACATCTTGCAACAGGCGATCTCCCGCTTCATGCCCATAGCGGTCATTGACGAGTTTGAAATCATTCAAATCGATAAAATAGAGAGCTATTTTCTCTTTGCGTCGTTTGGAACGGGTGATGGCATGTTCGAGTCGATCGTTCAAGGTAGCACGATTGGTTGCTCCGGTAAGGGGATCGTGCTGGACACGATAGGTCAGGGCATCGACGTGAGAGGTGATATGGGTGATGTCATGGAGATTGGCAACATAACTGACAAGGCGGCTGTGATGGTAGATTGCCGTGATGGTGGTACTAAAAACCTTTTCTCCGGTTGCGGAATTTTTAGTGAGAGTCCCTCTCCACGTATGATTGGTACTGAACTGAGAGAAGATGGTATTAAAGGTGAGTCGCTCTTTAAAAAGATATTTACCGATATGGGTACCGTAAAGGGTGTGTTGATCATCAAGCGAGAGGGCAAAAAAGCTAGGGTTAGCAAACTCGATGATCCCTTTATGGTCGGTGTAAAAAATGGCATCTCCGGCACTCTCTAACGCGGCGGAACGTTTATTGAGCTCATCCAGTGTCTTTTGGGAGAGGGTGATGTCTTGTGCCATGCAAAGAATCTCCCCTTTTCCTGTTTCAATACGGCGATTGCGCCATTCGCAAAAAATTTCATTATCCTGTTTGGTCGTATTGTAATTTTTGGAATAGCTTACCCCCTCAAGGGAGGTTTTTTGAAGTACCGCACTTACATGGTCTTTGTCAAAATGGGGAACGATAAAATCGATGATATTTTCCCCTGCCGCTTCACTGTAATTCCATCCGAAAATGGCTTCGGCACTTTGGTTCCATTCAATGATACGATAATCGCGATCAACAACAATCAAAGCAACGGGTGAGTCGCTGAAAAATTGGAGGTACCGTTTTTGGCTTTCGGTAAGGCGACGATTTAAAAAGATTGTGTGGGCAACCCATAGGGCTAAAACGAGTATGAGAGAAGGGATTGCTATGAGTTCCATCAACGCTTAAGTATGGAGCGCGAGCGATAGGTGTGCAAGCAGAACAATACAGCCGATACAGTGGTAAAGAATAAGCGGGAACTCATGGGAAACAGGCGATATCCTTATGCAATTTTATGGATTATATTATGTTAAATATAATTTTAACATTAAACTATATTAGCTATTTGAGCGTTTTTTGAGTTTTCAGACGCTATAATGAAAAGACTAGTAAAGAGGAGATCTCCTTATGTTTTTCCCTACCCTCGGTTTGATAGCAACCACCGATGTGATTAGTGTTGATATGTATCATACTATTCAAGATGCGCTCGATAAAATGCATGAACATAATCATCGCAGTATCATTGTGGTCAATAAAACACTGCATTACATCATTACAACCAAAGATATTATCCGATTGCGACTTGAGGGGATTGATTTTTCTACCCCTCTCTCACAAATCATCCTTCGTCCACTCCCGTTGATCGATAAAGAGAGCAATATTATCAATGCCCTCAATTTAACCAATGATATTGATGAGCATATCTGTGTCTGTAATAAAGACGGAAGTTTGTACGGACTGGTAACAAACAGTGACATTGTGGGGAGTGTCGATCCGCAGGTTATTTTGGAGTCACTTCAAATTTCGACGATTTTTGAGAAAAAATACGGCTATAAGAGTTTTTCCTCCACTAGCGTGATGTTGGACGTGCTGGAGTTTATGAAAGATTCATTGAGCGATTGTGTCATTATCCAAGATGGCGGAATGGCGGTAGGGATACTGACCTCCAAGGATGTGATTAACTTTATCGGAGAAGGGAACTGTGCCTCTATTGAGGTACGGGATGTGATGTCTTCTCCTGTCGAGACTCTAAGTGAAAAAGCGTCGATTAGCGAGGGGCTTGAATATTTGCGCAATGGCCATTTTAAGCGGATTGTCGTTACGAATGATGAGGGGCATGTGGTAGGGATTGTTACCCAACAGGATCTGATTTCGCGAACCTATTTGAAATGGTCTCAGTTAATGCAGGATCATTTTAAGCAGTTTGAAGAGATCACCCAGATTCTCCAGCAAAAGAATCGTCATTTGACACAGTTGGCAACGAAAGACTCTTTGACGGAGATTCATAATCGGCATATGTTCTCTGAACTTTTTTCTCAAGAACACTCCGGTGCCAAGCGTGAAGGGACAAAATTATCGTTAATGATGATCGATTTGGACCATTTCAAACAGGTTAATGATACCTATGGACACAATATCGGTGATTATGTCCTCAAAAACTTTGTCTCTTTGGTCGTTTCTACGGTTCGCGAGGCGGATCTGTTCGCACGATGGGGAGGGGAAGAGTTTGTTTTACTGCTCCGAAATGCGGGGTGTGAAGAGGCTTATGGCGTAGGAGAAAAAATTCGAAACTCCATCGAATTGCAACCGTTTGAGGATGTAGGACATATAACATGCAGCATCGGAATTACGGAGATCACAGATGATGATTCACTGCACAGTGCTATTGAGCGTGCAGACGGTGCCTTATATGCGGCAAAAGATATGGGGCGAAATCGGACTATAGCGTGTTCTAATCGCGTATGAAATTAATTACCCTTAAATCAATCGTTTCCGATGAGATACTTTCGCTGCGGGCTACCCAAACGATTTCAAACGCCCTTGAAATGATGGCGGAGCGTTCTTTCAGTTCCGTTATTATTGTTGATGACGATATCCGGCCGATAGGAATTTTTACCGAACGAGACGCACTTCGTGTTGTTGCCGATTCCATCAATCTTGAAAAGCCGTTACGTGAGGTGATGACTCTTGAACCTTTTTGCGTTGAAGAGAGTATCTATTTGCATGATGCCTATACGATAATGGAAGACAAAGGGTATCGTCATTTAGTCGTCGTTGATGCACAGAAGTGTTTTGTCGGAGTGGTAAGCGAGGGAGATTTCCTCCGTCATATCGGGTTTGAAGAGCTGGGAAAATTTAAACTTGTCGCAGATGCGATGAGCGGCTCACCCTTAATTGTCTCATTGGAGAGCCCTCTTTTTGAAGTGGCGGACATGATGCATGAGCGTAAATGTGACTATGCGGTTGTCCTTCGCGGAGCTCAACCTGTCGGTCTCGTGACAGAGCGGGATATCGCACAGTGGTATGCGCTTAAGGGGAACTCAAACGATATAAAAATAGAAAAACTGCTCCTTCGCAATGTTCATTTCATCCAAAAGGGGACCCCTCTCCAAGAGGCGGCAGCACGGATGGAAGAACATGGCGTTCATCAGCTTATCGTTGTCGATGAGGGTGAAAACCTCGTTGGACTACTGAGCCGTCATGATGTTTTGCACGCGATCAATGGGGCTTATTTTGAATTTCTCCTTCGGGTGATCGATCAGAAGAATGAGACGATTGCTAAAATCGGAGAGCGCAAAAACGAGCTAAAAGCGGAAAAAATATCAAGCGAACAAAATGCACTGAAGCTCCGGACCTTGTTTGAAGCACTTCCCGATGGGGTAGTGCTGATTGACTCGGTTACGATGAGGGCGGTAGAATTTAACCGTGCCGCGTATGAGCATTTGGGGTATACCTCCGATGAGTTTTCAGAACTTACCATTTCGGATTATGAAGCGATCGAATTTCCCCACGAAACACGCCGTCGCATTGAATCTATTATACAAAACGGTCGAGATTGTTTTGAAACCAAACATAAGGCTAAAAATGGTGAATTGCTCGATATTTTAGTGAATGTTGTCGCCATTAGATTTTTAAACCATCCCTATATGATGGCGGTTTATTGCGACATAAGTGAACGTAAAAAGCATGAAGAACAGCTGGAAATTTTAGCCAACTTTGATCCGCTTACGGGTTTGGCAAATCGCGGGCTGCTTCATGCGCATTTACAAAATTCGATTGACAAGGCGAATCGGAATAAAACGCAAATAGCTCTTTTGATGTTTGATTTAGACCGTTTTAAAGATATCAATGACAGCTATGGGCACAGTGCGGGAGATGAACTTTTACAAATGGTATCAAAAAGATTCTCTTCACGTCTGCGAGAGGGTGATTTGATCGGCCGTTTGGGGGGGGATGAGTTTGCGGTCGTCGTTGAAACTATCACCCATCCTGAAGATGCGGGGCGTTTAGCCCAAGAGATGTTGGGTACATTGGCTGAAGCGTATCGACTCTCAGGCGGTGCCCTCATCCATGTCGGGGCAAGTGCCGGAATCGTATTGTTCCCGGATCACGGGGCAGATGCCGCTATGTTGTTCCAACATGGTGATGCGGCACTTTATAAAGCTAAAGCAGAGGGGCGGGGAGTCTATCACTATTATACGGATGAACTGACCGATTCGGCGCGGCGGCGTATCGAATGCGAGACCCGCTTGCGACGTGCGATACTAAATCAAGAGTTTGAAGTTTATTATCAGCCGCAGGTTCATATGCAGACAGGGCGTATTGTCGGAGCTGAGGCACTAATACGGTGGAATTGCCCGATGCGAGGGCTCGTTATGCCTAGTGCATTTATCCATGTTGCCGAAGAGATCGGACTTATCGGGGAAATTGGGGAGTGGGTATTAAACGAAACATGCCGACAGGGAAAAATTTGGCTCGATAAAGGACATAGACTCACCTTGGCGGTCAATGTATCGGCCCATCAGGTACGGCATCAAAATGTACCGCTTATGGTTGAGACGGCTCTTAAAAAAAGTGGTTATCCGGCCGATCGGCTGGAGCTTGAACTTACCGAGAGTGCGTTGATGCAGCGCGAAGAAGAGACGGTGACGATGCTCCATTCTCTACGTGCACACGGTATCCGTTTGGCGATCGATGATTTCGGAACGGGATATTCATCCCTCTCGTATCTCAAACGTTTTCCGATAGATGTTCTTAAAATCGATAAAAGTTTTGTGGATGATATCCCGTATGAACGTGATGATATGGCGATTGTTACCGCTATTATCGCGATGGGGCAGGCATTAGGATTTCAAGTTTTGGCTGAGGGGACGGAGCGGATAGAACAGATCGATTTCTTGAGAGAAAAAGGGTGTACAATGTATCAGGGGTATTTTAAAAGTCCGCCGGTGAAGGCGGAGGAGTTTGAAAAACTGTTGGGATAACTCTTACTTGAGTGTTCCGATATGAGCTGCGATGGCTTTTAAATCGTCGTCACTCAACCCCTCAAGAGAAGCCTGCATAGTTGCTTTTTGCTCACCCCCGAAGGTGCCGCTTTTGTATCCTGTGAGTTTACTCAATGCGGTAGTGTCTCCGGCGATCGCTTTTCCGGAGATAGAGGCCTCTTTACCGTCACCTCCATGACACTCGGCACATTTAGCTCCAAAAAGTTTAGCTCCATCGGCAGCACACAATGCCGATACTCCAAGAACCGCTAAAACAAGTAACTTTTTCATCATTCGTATCACCTCCAAAGTGTAGGGAATTATTGTAGCATAAATATAGTCCACGCTAGCGGATAAAGTCAATAACCCCCATAACGATTTCGACACCGATGAGGATGATAATAATCCATTCTAAAAATTCACTTTTTTTATGGTTAATAATGTCCATAACCAGCATGACATCCTCTTTGATTTGAGAGAGTTTGGAGAGGGCAATTTCATGCCGATCGTTAAGCTCGAGGATGAATGCGAGTCGTATATAAAGGGTTTCGGCATCTTCGTTGTCCCACAGGATATTGGGTTTGTCGAGCAACAGCAGATTACTCACCATGTCGTGGCGGGTGAGGGCGAGCCGTTTGGCAAACTGCATCAGATGGGAACGGCGGCTGATGGAGAAGGTATGGATCGATTCGACGATACGGCGGCTTTGGGAGAAGAGGGTATCGAGCCGTTTTTCATAGTGTTCCAATCCGACGCTTTGGGAAATTGCGAGGGCGATAACGTTTAGATTCAGTATGGAAGCTTCACGCAATGTAATGGCTTCATTGGTCACTTCAAAAAGTGTATCAAGCTGAGGATTAATATGGATCGGATAATCTTGGGTGATGAGGTTTTGTGAATCCAATGAAATGTTGAGCAAGGAGAGGGCGTTGAGTATCTCTTTTTTCTCTTCAGCAATCAGAGTTAGAACGCCAAACGGTGCCAATACGACATGAAGGGTCTCGTTTTTGCCGTAATAACCGTTTTCGACTCCGCGTACGAGGGTTATGTCGAGTGCATATTGAACGGTAGCAGTAGTGAGAGTATGATTTAGAAAAAGGGAGAGTAGATTCATTGTCGCACCTTTAACCGAAAATTGGTTTGATTTATTGTATCATCCCTTTATTACAATGAGGTGATAATGCAAACTAAAATAGCAGTCGGATTACTAGGGTTATGGTTGAGCTGGAGTCCTATTTCAGCAGATGTTTCTGAGATGATTTTTTATCCGCAAGCCGATTTCTCAGAGGGTATTTTTCATTTTAATTATCAAGGTGATAAAAATAAAAATTACGGATTCATGTTTGAGAAAGGGTTTGATGCGGATCGTATCGTGTATGTCCGTCCCGCCACGCATACTATTGAAAAAACAAAAGAGGGGATGACGAAGCTCTCTTTTGCCAATACCGATCGCTACTCCTATCTTCAACGTGCCTTTAGAGATGACTTTTTGGTCTCTGAAGAAAACGGCATCGTGAAAATCCTCCTTAGCGGAGGGGATTGCAAGGGGAGCAGTGATTGTGTAACGGCGGAGAATATCCTCACCGTTAATGTCCCAAAAGGGTACGGTGTCCGAAAATATCAGGGGTTGGATCAAGACCTCAAACCTCTCAAAAATCCGCAATGGGATCGTAAAGGGAACACCTACACCCTCACCGTCCGCGATGTCAAAGGGGCGTGCGTGATGATGGAGCTTGAGAGATTAAAGCCGGGGCAGAGTGCTGTCGCAATGGCAGAGTTGATCAAGCCTGTCGCACCGGTAAAAGTGGCAGAGGTAAAAAAACCGGTTAGTGTCGAGCCGGAAACGCCTGTTGTGGTAGCGGTGGTAGAACCAAAAGCTGAAATAGTACCTGTAGCGGCGGTTGAAAAGCCGATAGTAGAGAATCCGGTTGTTATCGCCCCAGCTCCGGCTCAGTATTTCCGAAATTTTCAACTATTTGAGAGTCGGGTTGTTGCTTTGAGTGAAGTAGGAAAAGAACGTCTGCGTGAATGGGCGAAGCTTTTTAAAATGGGTGAATACAAATCGGTAACCATTAACGGCTATACCGATAATATCCCTCCTCAACGCCTTAAGGCACAATATGCGACGAATGGTATTCTCTCTGAAGCACGTGCCAAAATGGTGGCCGATTATCTATTGACACAGGGAGTTGATGCAGGTGCTATTACCGTCAAAGGGATGGGCGATGCCGATCCTGTTGCTTCCAATGAGAACGAAGAGGGACGATCGAAAAATCGACGGGTAGAGTTTATTCTCGCCCGATAATATCGAAGATATTAACCCCATCCGGCAGACGGGGCTTCCCGTCACGAAATGAACGGGTATTGGATATGAGCCGTTTGAAATGTTTACGTAAATGGTAAGCATCGGGAACATTGGGGCGGAACCAGTCCCCTTTGGCACTGAAGAGCCAGTCAATCGCCGATTTGATATCGAGTAGAGTGTATCCTTCCGTATCAAGGAGAATTTTAATCTGCTTCGCCCAGCTTTGAACATTGTCCGGCATTTCGAACTGTGGATCAATGGAGGCGAGATGGCGGATAAAATACTGCGCCATTTCAAACTCTTCCATAGTCGGTTTGGTTTCGGCAAGCTCTTGTGCCGATGCTAAAACCGGCGCATTGGAAGCGATTTCACGGCGTACCCACCGCTCGAACTCGGCACACCAATCGAAAGATCGGCGGTTTTGACTCCGTTGGTACAAATTGAAATCTTCGAATAACTCTCGTCGTAATCCCTCGCGATCACATAGCTCAAGTGCATATGCGTGTAACTCTGCGTATGTTTCATTTGAGAGGTTAAGAAAATAGTTGCTATCGCTGTATTCGGTTGCACTGAGGGTTACAACCGCAGATGTGAGGACGGAAACAGGGGCAAAGGTATAGTAGATCATCATCCCCTGATCGGTTTTGCGTCGGAGGGTTTTTAGAATCCCTTTTTTCACCATACCATCGAGTGCTTCGATCACTTCTCTAGGGGTATTACGGAGTGCTTGTGCGAGGGTAGAGGCATCGACATCTCCGGGTTTGTCTCCCCATTGTTGCGTATGACGGGCGATGAGAGGGAGTAGCGCGCGCTCTAAGAGGCTCAAATCGTCACGATCGATCAAAGAGGTGGGAAGGGTGATCATTTTTCTTTTACCGAACGGAGAAGTTTAGCTTTGAGCGGAGCGGCTAATACGTTATTTTTTTCCCGCTCACGGCGGAGAATTTCATTACGGTACTCGTGGATAACGCGCGCTTCAAAGAGACTTCGATCTAGTGAGACATAGTCGTAAATCCATCGCTTCGTCACTATTTTAACAACGTTAATATCGGTCTCATCCAGCAGAGGTTTCTCTTTGTTTGCGTGTTTGATCGAAGTAAATCGGATCGCTTCAAATCGCTCCAACGCACTTTTTTCACCGTCACGTACTAAACTCACATCTCTCCTGATATCGTACATTAGTCGGTATAAGTTCTCTGCACGCTCTTGTGCTTCATGGTCGATAGGGCTAAGGGTCTCATTTTCAAATTCTTCAGCAATAAGAGCGATTTTTTCAAATGCAGTTTTATACGGCATTTCACGTGACGAGAGTCGATTTAGAAAGCTACTGTATCGAGTGGATCCGATAGGGCGGATAAGCTCATCGATATGGCTGCGTAAAAAAACATCTTCATCAATTTTAAAATAATTCATCAACGAAGTGACGAATTGAGTACGGATTTGATCTTCGGTCGGTCGGTTTTGCATAAATAAAGTATATCACGATGATCTTTAGAGTAGTGTTAGGGCAAAAATAAGGTAAAATGTTAGCGGGTATTTGTGAAAGTACCCTAATCCGCCAGAAGAGGCTCCCATCCTAACATTCGACCATACTATTATCCCCGAAGGCGATGCAGAACTCGGCGATAATCTTTTATATTATGACTACAACATTGACCATCTTCTCTCCCTTGAAGCGAAAGGGCTTACGATGGAAGACGAAGGGTACATCAGTGCGTTTCGTTCTTTTGAGGGGGAAGTGTATGAGAACTATATCTATGAAAAGCTTCTCCGCTACGCCGCCAATGAGCCGCGCATCAAAAGCTTTATCATTAAAGGGCCGCATAAACACCGTACCCGCGCCCAAAGTGATGCCCTCTCGGTAAGCTGGAAAGGGCAGATTATCTACCGTGCCCGTCACAAAGAGATCGGTGAATTCGACGGACTCCTTTTCACTGATAAAGAGCTCTATTTTGTCGAGATGACGTTGGTTAAATCGGTGAGCAATCTCAAAAAACGACTTCGCAAAAAACGGGCTTTGCTTGAAGTTCTTTTCCCCCGTTATAACGTTAAAGCACTGCTAGTTCTCAACGAAGGGGCGACAGGAACGTCTGACCTTCCTCCGTATGCCTCGGTATGGCTGACAAAACCGTACAGTGCACGCCATATTTTGGAACGTTTGAGTTCCAAGTCCGAGCGTGCCCCGATGATTCGGATCGAGAGCAGTAAAATCGCTCATGCAGAAGAGTTGAAAGTTGCGGCCTTCAAATACTATGCAACCCTCTCGTGGATGCTTCGCTCTCTGCGCGGGAAAGATCCAATCGATTTGGAGTTTTTCCGCCGTGCCGCAACACAGCGCTATCACGATATTTATACTAAAGTGTATGTCGGATACCTCGCCGTCGAAGATTTCAAAATCCTTGCACCTGATTTGAGCTGGAACGGCTCCAACGCATCACGTGTTGTCGTCGCAATCGAGAAAGATCACTCCGGCGGCTACTTTTTGACCTATTTTGTCCGTCACAGCTCTAAAAAGCTGGATAACGTGGTACTCGGTTCGGGGGGAAGTAAAGTAGCGAAAAAAGATCCGTTCGGAATTACCCTCACCGAAATGAATCATTTGGATAAAGTGATGGATGATACTTTTCTCCTCACTCTCGAGCAACATACGAAACTCGAAAACGTGTTGAGCAAACTGACCCATTAAAGTTTATTAACCGTTAATTATCCTTTTTTCACCTATACTTTCGTCATATTATTAGGTATAAGGGATTATTATGAAAAAGGTTATCATTTTACTATTCGTGACATTAACTCTCTGGGCTGCCCCCTATAAAGTAGGCCAATCGGTAATGCCGCTTGATTTGAGTGATCAGTTCGGTAAGCGTGTTGCCCTTAAAATGATGCCGAAAACGCTGATTATGGCATTCGAAAAAGGGACGGGTGCGACGGTTAACGAATATCTTACCGCTCAAGAAAAAGGGTATTTGGCAAAAAACAAAGCGGCGTTTGTTGCCGATATCAGCCAAATGCCGAAATTTATCACCGAGAGTTTTGCTTTGCCGAAAATGCGTAAATATACCCATACGGTACTGCTGATCCAAGATGAAGTACAGGGGCTTAATTTCCCGTATCAGGAAGATAAGATTACCGTGATGAAATTTCGGGGAAATTTCTTGACCAAAGTAGAATTTATCGAAACGGCCGTTGAACTTAAAAAAGCGATTGAGCAGTGATTACCCCTATCAAAGCTCTTCGTAAAAATCGGTTTAAAACCGCCCTTATTTTTATCAGTATGAGCGTTTCCATTGCCGCTATTTTTCTTATTAGTGCTATATCGGGGGGCGTCGTAAGTATGTACAGTGCGATGCTTAAAACCGACGGTGATATTATTGTCACTCAAAAAGGGATTGCCGATACTTTTTTCAGTGATATTAACCGTTCCCTCAGTGTTTCTATAGAAAAGATGGAGGGGGTTAAAGAAGCCAGTGCTTTGATTTTGGGTGCCGCACCCGTTGATCCTCTCCCGATTGTCGGGATATACGGGGCAAGTGAGAACCGGTATAAAAGCTATGCTCTCAAGCAGGGTACGTATCCCAAATCGGGCGAAGTGATGTTAGGGTCTAAAATCTATGAAACGCTCAAAAAACCGACCAAAATCGCTCTTTCAAAAAAAACATTTGTCGTAAGCGGTGTCTTTAAAAGCCGTATCGGATTTGAAGACGGCGGGGTTGTTATGAATCTCACCGATGCGGGAGAGCTGTTTCATAAAAGTGCCTCTATCTTTTTGATCAGCTTGGATGATCTGGGCAAAAGCGATGCAATCGTTGCGGAGATTAATAGTCTCAGCAGTGAAATCGAAGCAAAAACGACTGAGAGTTTTATCGATTCGTACAACCAATTCAAGATCATCAAAACCAGTTCCGATGTGATCGGAGCTATGGCTTTTTTAATGGGGATACTGGGAATTGTAAGCATGATGAGCATGGTAGTGAATGACCGTAAGGGGGAGTTTGGAATTATGCGTTCCATCGGACTCTCTTCGGGGACGATTATTGTGAAGCTCTTAAGTGAAACGCTGATTATTGCCATTCTTGCCTACACTGTGGCACTTGGGGCTTCGCTGGGCATATTGGAGATGATTGAGCATGCCGATAAGTTTCAGGGGTACATCAACGGTGAGATAACCGCAGCGTTGATGATTAAGGTCTTTATTGTTTCCGTTACGATGGCATTATTCGGAACCTTGCTTCCTGCCGTGTATGCTTCTCGCATCGACCCGATGAGCTTAATTCAAAGAGGTGGTGCATGAAAATCGAGGCACTGGGGCTGGAACATTTTTACGGCCATGAAAAAGTATTGAACGGTGTTGATATTGAGATTCTACCGGGGAGTTTTACCGCGATTATCGGGGAGAGCGGAAGCGGGAAAACAACTGTTCTCTCTATCCTCTCGACGCTACTGCAGCCATCATTGGGAAGCGTTCGATATGACGGTAAGCTTCTCCATGAACTCGGAAATATTGACCATTTTCGTCAGCATAACATAGGGTTTGTGTTTCAGTTCCACTATCTTATCTCCTATCTGACATTACGCGAAAATATCGCGTTGGCGGCATTGGATAAGACCTTGATCGATCCGTTAATGGGAAGTTTGGGGATTGAACGGTTAGGGAAACGCTACAGCGATGAGGTCTCAGGAGGAGAGCGGCAGCGTGCCGCGATCGCCAGAGCCTTGATCAATCACCCCTCAGTCGTATTTGCGGATGAACCGACAGGGAATTTGGATACGAAAAATGCACTGGGGGTGTATGAACTCTTTAGAGAGTTTTCGCATAGTGGGACAGGATTCGTCGTAGCGTCGCATGATAAAAAGATAGCCGACTACGCAGACGTTATTATTGAGATGGAGGATGGCATTGTTAAACAAATTCATAAATGATGAGCTTCCCCTCGCCTTTTTGTGGCTGATTCTCGGACTTTTTGCGGGGTTGGTCTATGCGGTAGAGATGGTGGGGCTGGACGGCTCTATGACACTCCTCTCCCCTGAGCGTGCGCGATCACTCCATATTTCGCAGATGCTGTACGGATTTTTCCCGTTGATCCTCTCGCTGCTCCCCTTTGCACTGTTTCAAAAAGAGGGGGTGCTCTCCGAAACCGCAATTGAGCATTTACGCCGCTATTTTGTCGTTTGGAATCTCTTCTTGCTCTTTATGTCTATGGCATTGCTGTTTGGAAATATTCGGGGATTGCCGTTTTACGATTTCCCCTATCAGCTCAATTTCCTTCTCGCTTTTAGCGGTCTGTTTTATCTTCTCGCCCTTGTGGATGCCTTGCGCCGCTATGAAAAACGCCCTTTGTGGGTTAATGTCTCGCTTGTGGCGGTTATCGCAGCACCCATCGCGTTGGTGGTATTGATGAACCCTGATTACGGTCAGGTGGAGCAGACCCTTGTGGGGCCGCATGGCGATAATACATTGGGGATGAGTTTTACCCTGATTCCGATCTATTATCTGTTGATTAAACTGGTAGCGACGCAGGAGTTTAAACCTCGCTGGCATTGGTTGTGGATCGTCCCACTTGCTGGCTATGCTCTTTCTCTCATTATCCGTAATTTTTTTCACAGTTTGAGCTACAGTGAAGAGTGGTTTTTTCAGTATTTAACGCTGTTGTACCTCCCTTTGTTGTGGGTATGGCTACGTGATGCGGGGGTGAGTTTTAAAACGAATCCGTATCTGATCTTCTCGATCGGCGCGTTTATTTTTGTCGATCTTCAGGGGAATTTTCTCTTTATCCCTGAAATCCGCGCCTTGATCCACCGTAATGATTTGGTTGTAGGACACGCTCACATTGCAATGGGGCTAGGGGTGGCATTTATGGCACTTGCTATTCTCCATCATCTTTTGCCGAATCTGTTTCGTCGTGTGTATGCGGTGATCTGGACGGTGTTGATGGCGCTGATGGCACTTGTTCTCACGATAGCAGGGATTATCGAAGCGGGAGGATTCACCGCAGCTGTAGAGCCTTTTTTGAGCCTTAGAGCATTGATCGGTGCATTAGTGGTGGGAATGGTGCTATGGATTACCTATGAGCGGATTCGATTCCGCCTCGATTCCCCGCTGAAGTTTTACCATCTGAGCGGTTTGTTGAGCGATGCGGGGGGCGGGGTGATCCTTATCCTCGGCGGTGCGGCACTTTTTCCTCTGCTGGGGTTTAGCTTTAGCGGAACGTATGAGTATATTGTATTTGCTTTTATGATCGGGACGGGATTGATGCACTGGTATGGAATCCACAGCGATCCACACCGCTTTGCAGAGCTTAGTGCGAGTGTACGTGCCATTTGTGCTTCGGTATTTGCCGCACTTTATATGGTGGGTACCATGGATGGAATTGCCCTTTTGGTGGCGTTTTACGATGGGCTATTTGCCCTGTTCTATTGGCTGGTCTTGCGAGGTAGAGAGTGAATCTTCTCGTCATTGTCCTCAGCTCACAGCTTCTTTACTATCTCCTTATTGCACAAACGGGAGTCGTGGGGGTATTTGATTCCCATATTCACGACCTCTTTACCCTCCCCATCGGCGGAGTGATAGGGGCACTGTTCAGTGCATTTTGGCGTCACCATATCCTGAAACATGAGCTTTCATTTTTATTCGGTATCCAAATTATGATTTCATGGTTTTATCCCAACTACTCGCTGGGAATGCTCTTGGCCCTTGGTTTTGTCGTCGGTTACACAACGCCGTTGCTTCTTTATATTTTCAAGTCTCAGAGCAAGCTACAGTTATCGTTAGGAATGGCGATTTCGTATGCGGTGGGGACGGCTCTTTATACCTATCCGTTTGAAGAACGCGGTATGATTGCGATTCTTTTTCCCCTTATCTCCATTGGTGCGTTATATTTTGCGAAACTCAAATTGACACGTACGAGTGAAAAAAAACCGTTTCATTGGCCGACGCTCGGGGTGATGATGCTTTGGATTTTTGCCGATTCGGCACTTTTTGAGACCCTTAGCCGATCGGGCAGTATGGATATTTGGAGTCAGTATACACTGCTTATTATTACTGCTCATTTAGCGGGAGTTTATGCCGCCTTTCGCTTTGGCGGCGAGTTAATGAGTCAAACCCGTCTTATTTGGGTTCTGTTTGTGCTGAGCTATCTTTTGTATTGGATACAAGAGCCGATTTTGTTGGCTATTGTCTATCCGATTGCCATTTCGTATTATAATGTTTTGTTGTTTCAAGCACTGATACGTTTGGCGGATATACGTCTTATCGGACTATCGATGATCGGTGTCGGCTGGATAGCGGCATCAGCGGCCAACGGCATTGCTTTGCACAACGAGATTTGGATAGCGGCAGTTATTTTAACTCTTTTCGCATTGGTGTACCCATTTTATTTTAGGAGAATTACATGAAAAAAATAGTGAGTTTGGCGGCGGTTTTATTGGCTGCCTCCGCATTTGCGGGCAATTTGGCATTTGAATCGGGAAGCATAAAAGCCCATACCGAAGTATTCGGAGACAGCTCAATTGATCCGACTGCCAAAAAAGCAACATCGCATTTGTCAATGGATGCGGCTCCCGCAACGTTAAAAGGGACGATTGAAATCTCTATGTCTGATTTGATTAGCGATAACAAAAAGCGTGATACCAATATGCAAGAGACATTGGAATCATCTACTTTCCCTAAAGCGGTGTTTGAAGTCAAAGAGGTTGTGGCTAAAGGGGGAGATAACGTTATCCTCAAAGGGGCGATGAATCTTCATGGTGTCACGAAACCGATGAGTTTTGAGGGGACGGTGAGCGAAGAAGCTTCTAAAGTCCGTATCAAAGTCAAAAGCAGTATGAAAATGACCGATTTTGGGATCACTCCGCCGAAAATGGTTTTTTTAGTCGTACGTGATCAGGTCGATTTGAATGTGGATGTCGTTTTAAAACGATAAATTTCTCCGACACGGAGGATTTTAGATTCAAAGGGATACTTTTTTGCACCGATCAGCTCTTCAAACCATTCGATCGGTTCATCTAAAGTATCATCAGCGAGCTTGAATGTTCCATAATGGATAGGAATCAGGGTTTTCACCCCTAAATCGTCTGCTACTTGGAGTGCTTCGAGGGGTGAAATATGAAAATGGCGCATGATCGGCTCAGGTCGGTACGCTCCGATCGGCAAAAATGCTTCATCGATATCAAATCTCTCTTTTATTGCTTTAAAATGTTCTCCCATCGCACTGTCACCGCTATGATAGAGCGTGTGATCCTTATTTTGGATGACGTATCCCCCCCATAATGCTTTATTCATATCGATATTAGTACGATTGCTCCAGTGTTTGCTTGGGGTGAGCGTGATAAAAAGCCCTCCCACCATGACCGATTCCCACCACTCTAGTTCAAAACATCGTTCGCGGGCTATTTTTCCTTTGAGATAGCGCCAAAATCCAGCGGGGGCAACAATGATCGTATTTGGGTTTTGTTGCAATAAAAATAAAATAGATGGTTTATCATAATGGTCATAGTGGGCATGGGTGATGAGGATTACATCCGCACTCAGGTGCTCTTTTGGGAGGGGAAGAGGGCTATGTCGTCGATAGAGAGGAATATTTCCTAAAACAGGATCAATGGCTACCGTGGTTTCTTCCAGTTTAAGCCACAGCGATGCATGTCCGAGCCAGAGAGCATATTCGCCCTCCGGAAGAGCTTCTTGAGAGAGGATGGGGAGGTTAGATCGATCTGTGCGCCGTTTTCGAAAAGATTTAGAGAATTGCCATTTGAGTATCGTCGTAAAGGATACCTTTTGGGAAGTGTGGTGATGCGGCATAATATCCCTTTTTTTCTCAATAGGTAATTGTACCGTTTGGATGATTAATCACTCATGCCTTTTTTTTAGACAAAAATGAGCGGTTTTTCCAATATAAACGGACATTGTTTTCTCGTATCTGCTATACAATTCTCTCACATGAGCTGAGGGGAAAACGATGGAATACGACAACAAAGAAACAGTGGATAGATACGTCTCATTTATGAATATCGACTGTTATCTGCATGCGACCGAAGTGATAGACGCCATTATTGAAGTGACGCATGATAAAAAATACAATAATCGTTTTTGGGAGGCATTTAAAGAAAAAATACCCCAAAGCTACCATGAGAAACAATCCGATGAAAAAGTTCTTTACCATGTCTGCGCTTCTGTTTTTTATATCGAAGAGCTATTTGAAGAGAGTAACCATGTGATTGGTCTTGAATTAATGAAAAACTGCGAGTATCAGTGCTGCTAAGATTTTTTAGAGGATTGAAAGGGGGTTGTGACTACTATTGCGGTAATTAAAATCGGAGTAGAAAATGGAGCAGTTTGCTTTTATCATAGCTTTGTTGCTGATCGGCATAGCGCTCCAAAAAAGTTCTGCTCCTGAGGATTTTTCGAAAAGCCTTAATTTTTTTGTTATTTATGTCTCTTTGCCTGCAACGGTATTGCTTCAGGTTCCGAAAATCCATTTGGATATGTCGGCATTGGGGGTAGTGCTGATCCCTTGGTTGTTATTACCGATTACCGTGGCTATTGTTATGGTGATGACACGTAACTACCCCTCTCACGTTCGTGCCGCCTTGCTCCTTGTTATACCGCTGGGGAACACCTCATTTGTCGGAATCCCTATTACTCAGACCTTGCTCGGTTCAGAAGCAATCCCCTATGTCCTGATGTACGATCAGTTTGGAACTTTTTTAATCCTCTCATTATACGGAAGTGCGGTGATCGCCCGCTATGAGAGCGGGAAAATTCATAAACGGCTGATTGTCCGAAAGATGCTCTTATTCCCCCCTTTTTTGATTTTGCTGTTTGCTCTTGCGTGGGGGGAACTCCCTTTTGGTATACAGCCTTATGTGCAGACACTCTCTTCAACGCTCGTCCCTTTGGCATTGATATCGGTGGGGTATTCGCTCCGTTTTGGGGGAGATATCGATTATCCTCTTTTTACAAAAGCACTGACTCTTAAATTGATAGGAATGCCCCTTATTGCTTTTGGGATTTTGTTTGCGATGGGAACTGATCCGCTCGCGTTGAAAACGGCGGTATTGGAATCGGGGATGCCTTCGATGATTACTGCCGGTGCCTTGGCGATAGCTTCAGGATTTGCCCCGGCACTCAGTGCGGCATTGGTAGGATATGGGATCTTTGCGGCATTGGTGACATTGCCGTTACTCGCGTATTTGATGGAACGGTTGATTTAGCCTCCCTGTTGGTGCGATCCGTCACAGTAGGGTTTACGACCGGAACGTCCGCATCGGCATAGCCACCTGTCGGTTTCGACCTCCTCCGAAAATTTGATCGGCGTTTTACCGGTTCCTTCATGATTTCCGTCGCAAAACGGAAAAGTTTTTGATTGTCCACAGGTGCAATACCAATATTCTTTATCGGCATCAAGTGACGCTTTAAACGGTTCATTTTGAAAATGGGTTTCCATTCTAAATTCCTTATACGAGTTTAAAAAGGATACTTCGGGATATAAGAGAAAAAGATAAAAATTTAAGATTAGATCAATTTTAGATAAAATAATCTGTTTTTGGCGTTAGATTTGGTACTATTGATACATTTCGATAGGTGTACTGAATAAAAGGTATAAAGTGAACAGATTTTTTTTAATTGCTGTTTTTGTCGTGTTGTCGTTGAGCGCGTGGGTTGTATTGTCTGATACGGGGTCTAATACGGAAAAGAACTATGTTCCCACTACAGCCAAAGAGAGCAGTTCTGATGCCGTAGAAGAGAAATCGGCGAACAAAAAATTAGCTTATATTGTTTCCGATATGAGGATCCCTTTTTGGGCTATTATGGCCAGAGGTGTAGAGCGCAGTGCCGAGACCATGGGATACGAAGTCGATATCTACAGCGCCGAGAACAGCAGAAAAAAAGAGTTAGAATTCACGGCGAAAGCTATCAGAGAGAATGTAGCGGGAATTATCGTCTCCCCTACCACGTCATCAGCGTGTGTTACTATCTTGAAGCTGGCAAAAAGTGCCAATATCCCCGTTATTATATCGGATATTGGAACCGATGGAGGGGAGTATGTTTCGTATATCTCTTCTAATAACAGAGAAGGTGCCTATAACATCGGAAAAGTTCTTGCCAAAGAGATGCTCAATCGTGGTTGGAGTGATGGAAGGGTCGGTATTATTTCGATTCCCCAAAAAAGATTGAACGGACAACTAAGAACCGCCGGATTTATGCAGGCTATGGATGAAGCTGGGATTAAAACAGCAGACATTCGACAACAATCGACTTTTTCGTATGAAGAGACATATGTCTATTCGAAAGAACTTATAAAAAAGCACCCTGATCTTCGCGCCCTATGGCTGCAAGGCTCAGATAGGTATCAAGGCTCATTGGATGCGATTGCCGATGCGGGGAAAAAGGATCAGATTCTAGTCGCTACTTTTGATGCGGAACCGGAGTTTTTAGAGCTTATCCCTAAAGGTATTCTCGTTGGTTCTGCAATGCAGCAACCCTATCTAATGGGTCGCGAGGCCGTACATTCTTTGGATAATCATCTAAAGGGGGAAAAGATTGAAAAAAATCTTCAACTCCCTATTCTCGCTATCTCAACCGATAACATTAAAGAGAAACTTCCGATTATTAAACAGAATGTTTTAGGAATTGAGGCAATAAAATGAAACAATCACTAAAAATACTCTCTTCGAAGCAGTCGCTTTATGTAACGCTGGCCATTATTATTGTCTCAACTATTACGATGATTATGTCTGTACACTCATCGTATTATTACGTTATGACGAAAAATAAGACGGTAGAAGCCATGAAACAGACCTCGGCTCTTACTGTCTCAGCCCTTCAAAAAAACATTACCAATCTTATTGAGGCCTATGCCATTAGCGAGTACGATACTCTTGTTTTTAATGAAATGGAATCAAGAGATATGTTTGCCGTTATTGTTGAAGATTTCAATATGGGTAAAATATTAGGGCAAGAATCCTATATTAGCGGAAAAATCCGAGATGTGGAGGGTAATATTGTCGATTACGATGCACAAAATCCTCAGCAGCGTAAAGCGCTAGAGGAGTGCTACTACTCCGATACGTATACAATAACTTCCCACTCGGGAGGGAAGCTTGGTGCGATAACTATTTTTATTTCTGACCAAGCGATGAAAAAGGAGTTGAACCAAATCATAGTGGAGGCATTGATAAACACGGCAGCCCTCTCTTTATTACTGATGCTATCTCTTTTTATTGCCATACGTCTTTTTATATTAAAACCCCTCTCTAATATGGTGAGTGTAATCGCGTATAGTGATGAAGACGGAATCCCGATTAACTTAATCCCTGAATACGATGCACAAGAAATTTTTGCCCTTTCTGCAACTATGAATACGATGATCAAATCGATAAGAGCTTCAAAAATAGCACTCCTTGAGCAACACAATCAGCTTCGTGCGCAAAAAAATGCACTTCAATATCAAGCGACTCATGATGCGCTGACGGGGTTGGCTAATCGGATTCTTTTCAGTGAGAGACTCGAACATGCAATAAAAAAATCGAAAGAGCGGCATTCTCAAATGGCACTTCTCTTTATCGATCTTGACCATTTTAAAGAGATTAACGATTCCCTCGGGCATGAAGCAGGGGATGAGGTTCTAACTATTGTAACGAATCGATTGCATGAAACAATACAAAATGAGGAAGTGTTGGCTCGCTTTGGGGGGGATGAATTTACCGTCATTATCGAAGGGCTCCAAAAAGCAGAAGAGGCGATGCTATTGGCCGAAAAAATTCTAAAAGTCCTCTCAGAACCGATTACGGTCGATCATAATGAACTCTATGTCGGGTGCAGTATCGGTATCAGTCTTTATCCTGATAACGGCGATACCCCGCAGGATCTTTTGAAATATGCCGATGCCGCTATGTATGCCGCCAAAAATGAGGGGAGAAATAATGTTCAGTATTATACCTCTGAAATGACGGCACGAGCGCTAGAGCGGGTAGTTATGGAGGCTAGTTTACGCGCGGGGCTTAAAAATGAAGAGTTTGTTGTCTACTTTCAACCGCAGGTCAATGGACGGAGTAATGCGCTTAATGGAATGGAAGCTTTGGTGCGTTGGCAAAGTCCAACCGTCGGTCTTGTTTCTCCGGCCGCATTTATCCCCATTGCTGAATCGACAGGGCTCATTGTTGAGTTGGATCGATTTGTCATGAAAAGCGCTATGACCCAAATAGCTTTATGGAACAAAGAAGGGCTCAATCCTGGGATTTTGGCTATGAACCTCACTATGAAACAGCTACAGCAAAATGATTTCATCAGTTTTCTAGCGGATCTTATCGCTAAGACAGGATGCAGGGAAGAGTGGATAGAGCTGGAGGTGACGGAAGATCAAATTATGATGAATCCGGATGAGGCGATAGAAATTTTAAGAGAGATCAGCCGTATTGGAGTTAAAATAGCAGTCGATGATTTTGGAACAGGATACTCTTCTCTCTCCTATCTCAAAAAATTGCCGATCAATAAACTCAAAATTGATCAATCGTTTGTGCGTGGTTTACCGAATGACGGAGAAGACAGCGCCATCACTAAAGCGATTATTGCATTGGCGCAAAGTCTCAATCTCGAAATCATTGCCGAAGGTGTCGAAACACGTGAGCAAAAAGAGTTTTTGGTCCAAAACGGATGTGAAAACATACAAGGGTATTTTTATTCCAAACCGCTGCCTGCGGATAAAATGAAAACGGTTCTTTTAGAAGGGCTGAACTAATAATCGTAATCGATGAATGGTGATGTGATAGGAAGTGTTTTGATGAAGTTTAGTTGTGATGGCGGGCCACCAAGGATTTGAACCTTGGGAGGTATAACCCTCGCCGGTTTTCAAGACCGGTGCAATCGACCACTCTGCCAGTGACCCGTATAAAAGTGAAACAATCTTTTTCTATGCTGGAGGCGGCACCCGGATTCGAACCGGGGATCAGAGCTTTGCAGGCTCATGCCTTACCGCTTGGCTATGCCGCCACCATGATGGTGCCCGGAGCCGGACTTGAACCGGCACAGTGTTACCACCGAGGGATTTTAAGTCCCTTGCGTCTACCGATTTCGCCATCCGGGCTTCACGTAGAAAAAAACATCTCAGTTCAAACATCAAAAAGCAATGTTTCAACTGAGATTCTGGAGCGGGAAACGAGGTTCGAACTCGCGACCCCAACCTTGGNNTACCACTGAGCTATTCCCGCATTGTTTTTGTGGACTGGAAGTATAGCAAAAAAAGTATGGTGTGTAAAGAGGTGAGAATAAAAAATTTGCTATAATGAGAGATATTGAAAAAAATTAAGGAATTTTTATGCGCAGTGATAC
>DLUI01000133.1 GCA_002742695.1 Sulfuricurvum kujiense
GGTCTCAACACCGAGTTTCTCTCTCGCCCACAATGTGTACATATTGATGTCAAGACTCTCACTCAGCTCTTTAAGGACTTCTTCGTCTTGGGTAATACGATAGATCCAAAAACTATTTTTGTCCCGCTCCATCGGAGAGTATGCTTTTCGTTTTGATTCTTGAAAATGAAACAGCGCATTATCGGCACGATTATATTTAAGGGCATTGATACCGAGATAAAAATGGGTTTGAGGGGGATAAACACCTCCGCTTATAGTGCTGAGTGACTCTTGAATTTTCTCCAGTTTTGGATCGGTTGCGACTAAATAGACAAACGGATCAAACCCTTTTGCTACAGTCAGTTGAGCCAGTATATCATTGTCGATCGGAAGATTAAAATGATCTGCTCGATACTGTGCTCCCGAAATGAGGAAAAGTTTAAGGGATGAAGAAAGATCACTAAAAGCAGAGAAGTGATTATTGTGATTCATAGTTCTGAGCCATTGGACATCACCGAAACGATCCCCCAAACGGGTAGCGATGAGTTCACGCTCATAGCTTTCCAAATGCTGTGCTTTTATCGGTGTGAGGGCTAGATAGAGACAATCATCTTCAACAATGCTCATTAAATCGGTAGAGACCTTCTGGAGACACTCTGCCGTGTATCGAATCTCAGCTTCATCAGTTTTGCAAGCGTAGTCGAATAAAAACCGCTCATTGACGGTATCGATTTGATAAAAAGCTTCCGCAGCCTGAGTCGCATTAATATCTTGTCGTAAAAATTGCCAAATTAAAAAATTCTTTTCACGGGAAGGAGGTTTAGTATTGATCTCATCAAGTGTTACGCCCCAAAGATTAGCGCAAAGGAGTGCCGCAAGGGAAAAGGAGAGTTTCACGACATAACCACCGCATTTATGATATTAACCAATATTACATCGATTACGTTCAATAAAACGATCAAGATGATCGGAGCTAAATCCAGACCGTTAAACACGGTCGGCATAATCTTGCGAACCGCACGATAGGCTGGCTCGGTAAGTCGGTAAATAATCTGCACGATCGGATTGTACGGATCAGGTCGCACCCACGTCAAAAGGGCTCCGATGATAACTACCCACGTATATACGGTAAGGAGAGAGTGGACAATGCCGCCCAAACCTGAAATAATACCCTCCATCATTTTGCCACCTCTTTAAGATAATTTTTAATATGGGTGTAGAGATCGTTCATCTCCGGTCCGTGCTCTGCACCGCCGATAAGAATACGCAACGGTTTAAAGAGGCTTTTCCCTTTGAGGCCGCTGTGTTCCATCAAATAGGCTTTATATGACTCATAGTCATCAAAATGGGGAGCTTTTAGGGTTAAATCGCGTAATACATCAAACCCCTCTTTGTACTCATCCGGGACAACCTTCGGAGCAAATATCGCACCAATTTTAGCACGTAGTTCTTTGAGGGTGCTTGCTTCTTCTAAAAAGAGTTTTGCGAGGTTTCCGATCTCTTCATCGGCAAATCCGACGTATCGTGAAAGCTCTTTAGGATCAAGCCCTTTGAGATGTTCACGGTTGATGAATTTAAGCTTATCGATATCAAAACGAGCAGGTGCTTTGGAGAGGGTTTTCAGATCAAACCACTTGATAGCCTCTTTAAGCGAGAATATTTCACACGGAGGTTTGTTCCCCATCAAGATGAGATAATTAGTGATCGCTTCGGGAAGATACCCCTCTTCAAGAAGCCATTTAACACTCGAAGCATCATCCCGCTTCGACATTTTTTTACCTTCGTTTCCGAGGATAATCGGCAAGTGGGCGTACTCTATTTTTTTGTCGTAACCCAACGCTTCGTGGATGGCCATTTGTTTAGGGGTATTACTCAGATGATCCTCTCCACGGATGATAAGAGAGATATCGGCGAGCATATCATCAACGGCACACGCAAAATTATACGTTGGATATTTATCGGCACGCATCAAAATAAAGCTGTCGATATCATCGGCTGCAAAGGTACTTTCCCCTTTGATAATGTCGGTCACGGTAATCGAATGGCTCGGTTTTTTCAAACGGATCGTAAAGGGGAGGGGATTATCGATCACCTCTTCGGCATGGAGATTCTCACACGCTCCATCATAACGATAGGCAATTTTCCCCTCTTTGGAAGCTTCACGCTTGGCATCGAGTGTTTCAGGGGTACAAAAACAATTGAACGCTTTTTTATCTTGGAGAAGTTGTAGTGCCATTGCACGATGAAAGCGGAGATTATTGCTTTGTAACTGTTCTTCTTGGTATTCGATACCAAAGAGTGCCAGTATTTCAAATATCTCTTTCTCTTTTCCCGGAATATTGCGCTCTTTATCGGTATCTTCGATCCGGATTAAGAGCGGTTCTTCACGCTGAACAGAACAAATGTAATTAAATAAAGCGACACGGAGATTGCCGATGTGCATATCACCGGTCGGGCTTGGGGCAAAACGGAGCATAAATATTTCCTAAATCTTTTTTGCAATATTAGCAGAAACTGTGTTCAAGCTAACTTTGCCCTGATTTAAGTGGGGAAAAGTCTCTTATAGGGTACAATTATAGTTATTTAAAACATCAGGGATGAAGGTGTCCATTCTAAAAATCGCCAAGTACGCCAAACACTTTGATTTGCTCGTTGTGTATGAATCTGGAACTGATTTACCATTTCGAGAATCTGCTGAATCTGTTTTCCGTACGTCTGATTTCAGATCTTTTGATCAGATTCAAATAGACGCTTCACCTTTAAACTGTCACTTACTCATTATCTGCGGCTCAGCTGATCTTCTACGAACCCCCGATTTAAAAAATTCTATCGCCCTGATCCAATCCCTAGAGTCGATTGTTCTGACACCTGAGTATAAAGATATTAACGTATTACGAGCCGCTCTCTCTTTACGTGTTTCCAGTGTTAACGCTATTCCTCAAAATGAAGAGGAGTTTGTTCAGGTTATGATGGGGATTTTTTCGACATTGGTCAAAAAACACAATGAATCTATCCTCAGTAACTATGATCGTACCATATCCGAATATTCCAATAATCTTTTTTGGATACACAAAGAGGGGAAAGCTGTTTATGCCAATGATACGTTAAAGCGTAAATTCGGGATAAAAAGCCTCTCAGATCTGGATTGCTTTTTTGAAGAGAAAGAGATGGCTTCGCTCCTTAAAACATCCGGATTTTCTCAAAAAATAGTCTCGCGTAAAGATAGCAGCGGTGAGTCAAAAGAGTATTTTGTCACCAACCAACCGCTAAAAGATAGTGAATTCCTTGTCAGTATGATCCCTTTGAACGCACCCATTCAAAAATGCAACAAACAACTCCACAACCGAATGGGTTTCATTGAACTTCTTAAAGATGCGTTTGTTATCCACAAAAGAGAAAATGAGGCGATTCCGATCATTGTTATGTACATTGAAAATTCGGATAAGATCATTGAAATGCGTGGCGAAGACGTTTACAATGATATCTGTAAAGAGATACTGAAGCTTGCAGAAACCCATTTTGATCATGATACACAGATGGCTCAATGGCATAAAGATATTTATACCCTTATCTCTTCAAGCCTCACATTAGACGAACTTAAACATAAATTAGAACGTTTTCATGAAAATCTGAATCTTGAAATATCGATAGAAGGCGCTTCTCCGGTTATTGACTCTTTTATTATCGATATGCATGGGGTTGAGCTAAATAAAGCGATCGGCATCATAGACCATATCAATCAAAAGCAGCTTCTTTCACGTGATTTAGCCCATCTTGTTCACTTTCAGATTTCCGCAGCTCCACAAGAAGTCGATGAAAAAACACAAGCGCTTCATTATCTTGAAAAAATGATTTTGACAAAGACACCGGTAAAACTGCTTAATTTTTACAAAGGTATTCGTATCAGCACGGCGGCACGTATTGTCAAGATTTCGAATGATATGGTTTACGTTGCGATCGAAAAGATCCAAGGCTATGCCATGAAACTGGAAGGGAATGTCGTCATTCAGGGGGCCAATGTCCCATTCGATATTCTCGCGAATGTTAAAATCGTCGATGTAGCCAAAAAGATAGCCGTATTGTCCAATTTTGAACCGCTGCAAGCTTCCGGAAATAATCGTCAATATATCCGTATCCAAAGTGATCATCGGATGCATGTGACGATAGCTACAGCCAAAAGTGTCATATCCGGAACTATACTCGATATCTCAATTAAATCAATTGCGTGTAAATTAAGTGTCTCAAAAGTTCCTCTCAAATTGGACTCCAAAGTTAGCTTGCAATTTAATCTTCCTCTAGAACGGTTTGATGGGGGGATGGTAACTATGGCTGTTTCAGGGAAAATACAGTACATACAAGAGGGGGATGAATTTACGAAGGTAGTCGTAGAATTGAATCTTATAGAACCGTATGAGAGCTATCTTATTGAATACATTTATGCTCGACAGCAGGCACTCGTCAACGAAATTAAAACGATTGCCAACAAGCTCTAAGGGGACTAAATCTTTTTACTGAGCGCTTCAATATGACCGCTGTTTCCTAAAACGACGAGGATATCCCCTTTTTCCAGAATATCGTCTTTTTCAAACGAAGTGTACCAAATACCTTGGTGTTTATACGCTATCGGTTTTACTTCATATTCATCCTCAAAGATCGGGGAGAGTATCGATGCTCCGATCCAAAAAGAGGGGACGGTGAGTTTCGCTATTTTCATGGTAATTGAGAGATCGATCGTCTCGTAATGCATGTTTTTAACCATTTTTTTAACGATTTTTTTAGCGGATTCCATCTCCGGATAGATCACTTTTGCGGCTCCGAGCTTTGAGAGGATCTGGCCGTGTACCGTCGTAATCGCTTTGGCTACTACCGTCTCAACCCCTAGCTCTTTTAGTGCCATTACGGTGAGAATACTCGCCTCGATATTTTCACCGATACTGACGACCGCTACATCGACATTGCCGATTCCCGCTTCGCGAAGTGCACGAATGTCGGTAGAATCGAGGATAATAGCATCTTGGACAAATTCGTTTATTTCACGCACCTGTTCCTCATCCATATCTACCGCAATAACGCTAAGTCCCTGTTGCGCCAGCCCTTTTGCAACGTGAAATCCAAATTTTCCTAACCCTAAAACTGCATATGTTTCCATTTAAATAATTACCTTTCCTTCTGCATATTGGATGCGACTCTCTATCGCTTTTCCGACAATAATAAGGGTAAAAGCAAATACTCCTACCCTCCCCATAAGCATCAACACAATGATATTCAGTTTTCCCCAATCGCTAAAGAGAGCACTGTAACTTAGAACGCCTCCGTTTCCGGTTGATAAGCCTACAGTACCGAATGCAGACGTCGTTTCAAATAATATTCTTAAAAACGGTAAACGCTCAATTTCACTCAACAAAATGGTAGAAAAGACGACATAAATCGAAGCGACGAAAATAACAGCGTAGGCCTTGTTAATTTGATAGGGTGAAATGGAACGACGAAAAATATGGGCATGGGTATTTCCCCTAAGGGTGTACCATACTCCGATCAGTGCGAGTGCGACTGCCGTCGTTTTAATCCCTCCCGCAGTACCTCCAGGACTCCCTCCGGTCATCATAAAGAACGTCGCAAAAAAGAGATTCGAATCGGTCAACGTTGAAATATCAATCGTATTAAATCCGGCAGTACGGTAGTTAACGGAAGCAAACCAAGCCGCTAAGATCTTTTCATTCCACTGCATTGACTCAAATGCATGATTCCACTCTAAAGAGAGGAGTAATGCCATAGCACTAACGATAAGTATGGCACTCATATACAAAACAATTTTAGTATGGGTGGAAATACGGACAAGTTGACCGCGCCGATAATTGTAAATTTCAAGTAATACGATATACCCTAAACCGCCAAGAATAATCAAAATCGGAATGGTTAGATTAATGACTGTGTCACCGCGATAGCCCATCATATTATCGCTAAAAAGGGAAAAACCGGCATTGTTAAACGCAGAAATAGCATGAAATACTCCAAGCCATACCGCTTTATCGAAGGGCATATCGACCCAAAAACGGAACGTCAATATAACCATCCCAACGACTTCGATAATGATGATAGAAGCAAAAACAATTTTTAAAAATCGTACCAACCCATCCATTCCGGGGTGGTTTAGAGACTCTTTTAGTATCAGACGGTCACGATGTCCGATTTTTTGTTTACGTATAACCGCCATAAAGGTCACGGCCGTCATATATCCAAGACCGCCGATTTGGATCAATACCAGAATGATCACCTGTCCTGCGGCTGTAAAATCGACAGGAGTATCTTTGACGATCAAACCGGTCACACATACGGCAGAGGTTGCGGTAAAAAGAGCATCAATAAACCGCAACTCTCCGTTATGAGCAAACGGAAGGGAAAGAAGTGCGGTTCCGATGAGAATGAGAACAATAAAGCTATAAAGTATAAGTTTAATCTCTTGCGTATGTATACTGGATCCTTTAATCGAAGTTTGACGTATCACATGTAAAACGATACCCGATACCCATCTCGGTATGAATATAGATCGGACGTGCTACATCGGGTTCTATTTTTTTACGTAATGTATTAATATAGGTTCGTAAATACTGCATCTCACTTTGATATCCCACGCCCCATACCTCTTTGAGAATACGGGGATAAGGGAGCACCTGATTGCGATGAAGGATAAAATATTTTAGCAAATTAAACTCCGTTGGAGTCAATTTCAAAGATTCTCCCTTTCTTAAAACCAGATGATGTTCAATATCCAATGTAAGTTCATGGCATAGTATAACATTTACATTAGGCTGAAGACCTAAAAAACGTCGCTGTGCCGAGCGGACGCGAGCAAGCAGCTCATCAATCGAAAACGGCTTCAAGACATAATCATCTGCCCCCGAATCAAGCGAAGCAATGACCTCTTTTTCTTCATGGCGGGCCGATACCACAATAATCGGAATAGCAAGTTCCAATCGGATGGTTTTGATCAGCCCTTTACCGTCTCCATCAGGGAGACCCAAATCTAGGATAATTAAATCGGGACTATTGGTTTGTATCAGACGCAATGCGCTTTTTATATCAGCGGCAACCAATGTCTTATATCCATGCTGATGGAGCGACAAACTTACCATTTTTGAAATAGCTTGATCGTCTTCAATGATTAGAATCAACTCTTGCGTTTTCATAGTAGCTCTTTCAATCCGCCGGATGGAGATTTAGTAACCGAAAAAGTGATCTCAAAACAGACACCATTTTGAACATTATACGCCTCTATTTCTCCATTATGGGCACTAACGATATCGCGACATATAGAGAGACCGATACCGCTTCCCCCGATATCGGCACTATGCTCTAAACGATAAAAGCGATCGAACATATTTTTAAGATCGGCTTTTTTGATCGGTTGTGACTCATTAAAACAGATTATCTTTATGGTCTCTCCTGTTTCCGTTATAGTAAGTCGTATTGTTTTTCCCTCATCCGTATATTTGAGTGCATTGTCGATAAGATTAACGATAAGACGAACCAAAAGTGCGCAATCTCCCCAAAAGAGCTTCAACTGAGGATCAATAGATATCACAATTTGAGACTGTTTCGGGTTGTAGCGAAACTCTTGAAGTGCGACTCCGACGATATCCTCAAAATCGCACCACTCCATGCGCAGTGCACTTTGGGTGTCTTGCAAACGTGCACTGTCAAGAAGATTGGATACCAAACGGTTCATTCTCTGACTTGAATCATTAATCTGAATTAATACATCCCGACGCGTCTTCGGATCAATGATCTGTTCTTTTAACAGTATAGAAGCATTTCCAAGTATAGAGGATAACGGAGTTTTTAGATCATGAGAGAGGGTATTGAGAAATATCTCTTTTATCGCATTTGTTTGTATCCGCTTAGCCTGATAACTGATCGTGTATCCCACGGCAAAAAAGATAATAAAACTCCATATATAGGTAAGGTCATGGACATCAAAGCTATATTTTGGCGGGACATAGAGGAGATCAAACATCAAAACGGAACTGGCAGTTACCATCATAGTCGAGCCCATTTTTCCATGAAGAGCAATGACCAGAACCGGTATCAAATGAATTAATGCAATATTGATAAGTCCCAGCTCTGTACGGAACGCTTGACTCACCAATGTAATGGAGGCAAGCAATACAATAGAGACCATATAATGGCGGTAGGGATACAATAGTGTCATTTATTGATATTTGCGGCGATTTTTACCAATATCACAATGACAAGTCCGAACAAAAATAATCCTTCACTTACAACAACCCAAATATTATCTGCTAAATGCATCGTGCTTCCATCTTTTTTGATGAATTATAGCTCTCATGCTGTCAAGATAATATCAAAATTTTAGTATGAACAGACCAAAATACTCTTTTAGATATAATAATGAAAAGCAATAGAAGATAGATTACGCGATGAATGAATTAGAAGAGTCAAGAAAAAAATGCTACCAATGTTACCGTCCCCTCAGCTCGTGTATGTGCCGATATGTCAAGCCGATAGAGACACGTACAAAGTTCATTATCTTAATGCATCCGAAAGAGTTTAAAAAAACGAAAAACGGCACAGGACGCCTGACTCACCTTTCACTTCCCAACTCAGAACTCTACATCGATATCGATTTTAGTGACCATAGGGCTATCAATGCATTAATCGATGATGACAATAATCTCTGTTATGTCCTTTATCCCGGTAAAAACTCTCTTAATTTAAATCAGCAGAAAATCGAAGCGGAAGGAAAGCAGGTAGTAATATTTATCATTGACTCGACATGGCCGTGTTCGGTGAAGATGCTTCGTCTTAGTAAAAATATTCAGAATCTCCCTAAAGTGAGTTTTACCCACTCTAAAAGTTCGCAGTTTCGGATCAAAGAGCAACCTAAAGAGTTTTGTCTCTCAACGATTGAATCGACACTGAGCATTTTGGAATTATTGAATGAACAAGGGGCAGAAGAGATAGCACAGGGGAGCTTTGAGCACTTTTTAGATCCGTTTACCTCGATGGTAGAGTATCAAATCGGATGNNATCTCTTTTTGAGCTTCGGCCGCTTCGACTTTGGCATGTTCTTCTTCAACGTATTCGATAAAAGTTTCTATATCGTGTTCAGGATTGTAAAATTGGTGATACCCTAAAGCAATATCTACAAATTCTACGCCACACCCATAATCAGTGAGCTTTTGTTTTAAATCCATCTATCAATACACTCCTGATGCTTTTTCTTTATACGAATCAAATACTTCATCCTGAGCGGGGGCGAGTTGAAAATAGCCGTCAAGCTCTCGGTGTTTTGACTGTAAGAGGGTCTCAAAGTCATTTTGAGTGATAGGGATATTATCTTGAAATTTATCAAGTAAAAGGGTGTTATTCCCTAATAGCACCAAATAACTCATGGTTCCATAATCAAGCATCGCTACCGTATGGGAAGGATCTAGTGTTTTTTGGAACCGAATATGGATACCCCCGCTATCTCCTGAAAGGGGAAGTGGATTAGAGAGCGTTGCTTTGACTTCGGCAGTGGATTTGTTAAAAAGCCAAGGCGCTTTAGGTTCGCTTTGGAGTGTTGCGGTACGCTTAGCTATATTTTGTTTTAGCCAAAATAAAATACCGATACCGATCACTAAAATACCGATAACGACATAATAGCTTTGTTCAAACTCATTACTTTTTTTAGTTGGAAGTGCGCCGATAGCGGCTTCATCGATAGGGGCGGATTGGATGATAGTATCGCTAGGGAGAGGGTGAGTAAACCGTAAGCGCAGACCATACGAATCAGATGTTTTAGACGCCTGCATTATGACATCGTTTGCAACTTCTGCAATAATTTCAATATTTTCTTCTTGGGGCGAAATAGTAAGTTTGCTTAAATATTTTGAATTAACCTCTTTGACTTTCGGATCTTCAATAAATGCTTCTTCAAGTTTGATAACGACGGTATTGCCCTGACGATTTTGGCGCAGTACCCCTTCATAAGGGGTATCAAACGTCAGCATAACGTCCACACGATCGTTCCGATCATAGACGTTATAGCTTAAAATTTTAGCTCCCCATAGAAGGGCAGGGAGTAGAAGTAAAGGGATTAGGTATCTCATAGTCTCTCTTTTGAAAGGTAGTAAAGTACGGCACTCGAATCGAGCACCTCATTGATACGGATTGCTAAGTTCTTTTCATAAACCATGACTTCTCCTTTGCCGATAATACGCCGATTCACATAAGATTCAACACTCTCACCCGCCGGTTTGCCTAAATCGATGACAGATCCTTTTTCAAGCTTCAGTATCTCTTCCAACGAAAGTGTCGTTTGTCCCAAATCGGCAACAAATTCAACTTCCATATCGAGTAACCCTTCGTAATCCATCCATGACAGTTCCCGTTCAGGATCAAAAACATGATCTTTAGGAAGGGTAGATTCTGCTACTGTTTCATCCATCTCTTAGAGCCTTTGTAATGCGATTGTCATTTCACCGCCATCAATGCCGATACACTGGACGTCATCCAAGTGAAGCGATGCAATTTCTTCGTGCGATAAAACAAACGGCGTCGCAATCGTCATTGTTGTTTCGTACAACTCACTCGCAAGCACTTTCGCACTTCCGACGATCATATTGGTTGTCTCCAAGAGCATATCGATGAGTGTTTGTTCATCACTTTCATCTTCGCCTAAAAATATCTCGGCAATGCTTTGAATCAACATTGCGTCACAACCAATATAAGCACGGTGAGACTCTCCGTTTGTTGTTTCAATATCAATATAAGCAAGAAGTGTTCTCTTTTTAGCGGATGTGGGTACAAGATCGTAAGGGAGACGGATTTGATGAATACAAAAATTAGTTGCAGCTTCGACAATAATGGGTAACATCACATCCTCACTCTTTTTTAAGTATGATAATTGATTATAGCGTAAAATCAATTGAACTTAAAGGGTATTCGTTGAAGCACTAAGGGAGTATAATCGCGCGATTGAAAAAGAATGTAAAGAAAAAGTATGACAATTGAATTAATCCTTTTAGGTATCAGTGTCGGTATCCTCTCAGGATTTTTCGGAATCGGCGGAGGGACGGTCAGTGTCCCCATTTTACTCTATATGGGGTTTGGGATCAAAGAGGCGATCGGTATTTCGGTGACACAAATGGTTGCGGGATCGTTGATGGCGGCTTGGATTCACCATAAAAATCAAACCTATGTCGTCCGTGATGTCAAATATTTCGGATACGGTGGAGTATTAGGGGCAATGGCAGGGGCATTTTTGGTAAAACTTTTAAATGAAAACCTCTTAGAATGGTTCTTTTTAAGTATCGTAGCCTTCACATTGGGTCGTTTAGCTCTGTCGAATCCTGCACCTACCAAAGCGGAAGTTGTTAATCGTCCTCTCTACACTGTCATAGGGAGTGCAATTGGGGTATTCTCTGGAATGCTTGGGGTGGGCGGTTCGATATTAATGACACCGATACTGGTGAGTTTTATGGGATTTCCCCTAAAAAAAGCTTCCGCCGTGGGGCTATTCTTTGTGATGTTTACCTCGATTTCGGCATTTGTTACACTGTTTTGGCTGGGGATGATTAACGCTCAGGCAGGATTCGTGGTAGCATTTTCCTCAATTGTCGGAATTATAGTGGGCATTTGGCTTTTACATCGAATTAAAGTAACCCATTATAAGAGGGTTTTAGTCTTTTTTTATTGTCTTATTTTTGCTATTACAGCATACAAATTGATCGCGGGGTAAAGAATTATGGATATGATTAAAATTATTGGGGCACGAGAGCACAATCTCAAAAATATTTCGCTGGAAATCCCAAAAAACAAGTTGATTGTTTGTACGGGAATCAGCGGGAGCGGAAAATCGACGTTGGCATTCGATACCCTCTACGCCGAAGGGCAACGCCGCTACATCGAATCACTCTCTTCGTACGCACGACAGTTTTTGGATCGTGTCGGAAAGCCCGATGTCGATAAAATAGAAGGGCTAACTCCTGCCATCGCGATCGATCAAAAAACCACTTCTAAAAATCCCCGCTCAACGGTCGGGACGATCACCGAAATATATGACTATTTACGCCTTTTATATGCCCGTATCGGAGTACAACACTGCCATCTTTGCGGCAAGAAAATCTCCAAAATGTCGGCTCAGGATATTATTGATCAAGTGTTAAAACTCCCCGATGGGGCTAAGATCGTCATTTTGGCACCGCTTGTCCGAGAGAAAAAAGGATCATTCGCCGACATCCTCGAATCGCTTCGACATAAAGGATACGTTCGTGCGATGGTAGATGGGGTTATGGTACGTCTAGACGAGGAGATCGAACTCTCCAAAACCAAAAAACATACCCTTAAAGTGGTCATAGACCGTCTGATCATTAAAGATGACAACCATGACCGTGTCGCTCAAGACGTTGAAAAAGCGCTCAAAGAATCGTACGGCGAGGTAGAGATCGAGATCCAAAATCACGACGAAGTAGGGATGGCGGAAAAATTGATCCATTACAGCGAGCACAGCGCTTGTTTTGATTGTAAGGTCAGTTTTGATCCTCTCGAGCCCCTCTCTTTTTCGTTTAATTCTCCCAAGGGAGCGTGCAGTGAGTGTGACGGCTTAGGGATTCGCTATGCGCTAGACTATGACAAAATCATCGATTCTGAGCTTCCGATAGAAAAAGGGGCAATCAAAATTGTTTACGGTTTTAACAAAGGGTACTACTTTACCTTTTTGAAAGCGTTTTGTGCCGCTTCAGGGATTAGCATTACCGCTCCATTCTATACACTCGAAGAGTATCAAAAGAAAGCGATTCTTCACGGGAGCGTCGATGAAGTGGAGTTCAAATGGCAAGATCATCCAATCAAGCGTATTTGGCCGGGGATCGTCCGTATTGCCTATGATATTTTTAAAGATGAAAAAGATCTTGCTGACTATATGTCTGAAAAGCCGTGTAATATTTGTAATTCCCACCGACTGAAGCGGGAGTCGCTTGCCGTACGTGTAGCCGATAAAGGGATCGGTGATGTTATCTCAATGCCGCTCAAAGATTCGTATGCATGGTTTGCCGATCCCCAAACCTTTAATGGTCTGAGTGATCAGAGTACAATGATCGCAGCGTCGATTTTAAATGAAATTCGCGAACGCCTCTTTTTCCTCTTTGATGTGGGTCTTGGGTATCTCTCTCTCAGTCGCGATGCTCGTACGATCAGTGGGGGAGAAGCACAGCGTATCCGTATCGCTAGCCAGATAGGAAGCGGGTTGACTGGGGTAATGTACGTCCTTGATGAACCGAGTATCGGCTTGCATGAACGCGACACCCTCAAACTGATCCGAACATTACGTTCATTGCAGGAAAAAGGGAATACCGTTATTGTCGTCGAACACGATAAAGAGACGATTGAGAATGCCGATTTTATCGTCGATATAGGTCCGGGTGCGGGTAAATACGGCGGGAACGTCGTATTTGCGGGTACACTAGAGGAGATGAAAAAATCCGATACGTTAACGGCGCAGTATCTTTCCGGTCGGAAAAAGATCGAATATTTTTACCGAAGAGCGCAAAAAGAGTGGATGTCGATCAATAATGTTACATTAAATAATATTAATAATTTAAGTGTCAAAATCCCCCTCCATAATTTCGTCTGTGTAACGGGTGTGAGCGGAAGCGGTAAAAGCTCTTTGATTTTACAAACGCTCCTCCCCGTAACTCGTGAAATTCTCAATCATGCCCGTAAAATCAACCGTGTTGCAGGGGTAGAGGTTGAGGGGCTGGAAAAACTGGATAAGGTGATCTATCTCGATCAAAGCCCTATCGGACGTACTCCCCGCTCAAACCCTGCAACCTATACGGGGGTAATGGACGAAATCCGTAATCTCTTTGCCAAGACAAAAGAGGCTCAGATTCGCGGTTATACGTCGTCACGATTTAGTTTCAACGTCAAGGGGGGACGCTGCGAAAAATGTCAGGGGGAAGGGGAGATCAAAATCGAAATGCACTTCCTCCCCGATATTATGGTCAAATGTGATTCGTGTCACGGCAGCCGCTATAACCTTCAAACCCTCCAAGTCGAGTACAAGGGGAAAACGATCTCCGATGTCCTTAATATGTCGGTGGGGGAAGCATTGGAATTTTTCGCCCCGATTCCGAAAATCAAAGCTATTTTACAAACCCTCAGCGATGTGGGACTTGATTACATCACGTTAGGACAAAATGCGGTCACCCTCTCAGGCGGGGAAGCACAGCGTATTAAACTTGCCAAAGAGCTTAGCCGACGTGATACGGGTAATACCCTCTATATCCTTGATGAGCCGACAACGGGACTTCATTTCGATGATGTGAACCGTCTCACCAAAGTGCTACATAACTTCGTCGAGTTGGGCAATTCGGTACTCGTTATCGAACACAACCTTGATATGATTAAAAATGCCGACTATATCATTGACATGGGGCCTGAAGGGGGAAGCGGAGGCGGCTTGCTGATTGCTGAGGGTGATCCTGAATGCGTCGCCAGAGATTGGGAAAAAACGGGCAGCTTTACCGGAAAATATTTGGCTCTAGAGTTAAATAAGCTATAATAACCCTAATTGCTTTTGTAGAGGATCATTTGAATGAAAAGTTCGATTATAAACAGTATTAAATCTTTGCCTCCGCTTCCAAAAACAGTGATTGATATGCAACGAATTTGTAACAATCCTGATAGCTCGATTCATGATTTGATTGAAGCCGTTGAGCACGATCCGATGATCGTTGCCAACTTACTCAAAGCGGCAAACTCTCCTCTGTACAGTTTTCGACGTGAAATACTTAACGTAGGACAAGCGGTCTCCTTGTTCGGGATGAGTATGACCCGATCTATCGGTCTTGGAAATTCTGTTCGAAAACTCCTCAATGTCGACATGGAACCTTATGGAATCAGTTCGGATCGTTTTGCTGAAATTTCGTCAATGCAGGCGGCATTGACGCATGAGTGGTACATGAAAATTGACCGTGCTAAAGCCGATAAACTCTTTTTAGCCTCTTTTTTGCAGGAGACAGGGAAAATTATCATTGCCAGCGACGTTATCCAAGAAGAGTTAGCGACCAATTTTAAAGCAGACATTGACAGTGCTATTGATATTGCCAGCGTTGAGCGTTCGTATGTTCAAGAGACGACGGCAACGGTTACCGCCGCAATTTTTACCCACTGGAATTTTGATAAAGAGTTTGTGGAGATGATTGAATACTCCGATACACCTGAAAAAGCACCGGATGAAGTGAAAGAGTTTGCTACGGCACTCAATATCATTAAAACAATTCTTCCGATCAACAACCCTTTTGGGGAACACGGAATCTCCTATGGCCTTAAAAAAGCGGAAGAAGCAGGCTATGATATTGCAAAACTTCAAGCATCGATTGATTCGATACTTGAAAAAATTCGCGCCTGATAAAGGCGATTGATGGCTCAACCTACCGT
>DLUI01000153.1 GCA_002742695.1 Sulfuricurvum kujiense
GCTTCGATGAAGCCGTCAATCTCTTCTTCAGAATATCCAAGGGCACGCCACATATCAACCATTAAGATACCGATAGTACCGTCAACATTCAAGATAAGGTTATCTTTTTTCGACGTGGTCAATTTTTCAACTTCAAGAGCAAAATCAAGCAACGGCGTAGCAGGGAAGTGCTCTGCCGCGTATTTTTTCAATCCCGATACACGAAGGTCAGGGTTACGCACCGATTTGATACGGTGACCGATACCAGAGATCGTTTTACCCTCTTTTTTCATGTAATCGATGAACTCTGCCGGAGACATTCCACGATCATTTGCGTATTTGAAATAACGAGCCGCATCATCAATCGCTCCACCGAAGCGTGGTCCAATAGTCAAAAGACCTGTTACGAGTGAACTGATAACGTCTTTCCCTGCACGAGCGGTAACTTTTGCATTGTGTGCACCGGAAACGGCTGGACCGTGATCGGCAACGGTTTTAATAACCGTCTCAAGATAATCGGTTGCCCATTTCGGATAACGTTTTTTGAACCAAAGCAATGAAATAACATCACCGATTCCGAAACCGGTTTCCGGAGTAGCGACTGAGCTGATCGGATAACCCGCATACGTCGCTTCATCACCGCGGTCATCTGAAATCGTACAAATGAACTCTTTTTTACGGCGTACCTTTGGTACTGAGCGCAATTCAGGCTCAACGATTTCGCCGATAGTTCCGGCTGCACGAAGTTTTCCGTACACTTCCGCGATTGTGTGTGGAAGATCGTTGAAGCTTGCTGGTACATAGATACCTGCTGCTGCCATCGCTTCATTTTTAGCGGCTGCCGTCTCTGCATCCGCATTTGCCGAAGCACCTGCGTGACCGAATTGAACACCTGAGCTGAAATGCTTAGCAATCGTACCGATACACCATGCGATGATCGGTTTTTTGATCTTGCCCGCTTTGACTGCTTCGATTACTTTATACTCTTCAGTTCCGCCTACTTCTCCGAGAAGAACCATGTATTTAACTTCAGGGTTGCTCTCCATACGAAGAAGGTTATCAATAAATACCGATCCAACGAAACGGTCTCCACCGATCGCTACACCCTCAGCAATACCGTCAGCATTGATGCTGATGATGTTGGAGAGTTCATTGAACAAACCGCCTGAGCGGGTAACAAGTCCACATGAACCTGCACGGTGAAGTTTAGAGTTGATGATGTTTTCGATGGTTCCGCCGACGTTTGCGATTTTGAATCCGCCCGGAGCGATACCGCCGACGGTAGCCGGTCCGATTACAACGACACCCGCATCACGAGCCGCTTGATTCATTTTACGCGCAAGTCGCTCAGGAATCCCCTCAGCCGTAACCATGATGGTTTTAAATTGCCCTTTAAGAGTAATCGCTTCCATCGTAACATCGTACGCTGTACGAAAAGATCCAAAGTTTAAAAGAACGTCTGCATTTGGGAATGCTGCAGCCGCTTCGATAGTATTACGAAAAACCGGAACCATAATCTCGTCCGGACCATAGAAAAATTTCTCGAATTTGTTCCCTGAAGTTGGAGCAACAATTGCCGCAACGGAAGGTTTTGTGCGATTGATGACATAATCATAATCCAACATACGTTGAATTGCACTTGCATTGTTGTTCCAAAAAATTGCTTGTGTATCTTTTGTAAATAAAGCGCCCATATTTTCTCCTTACTTCTCAAGAGCCATACGTACGATATCCGTAACGTGTGTTTCTGGCCCATAAACTTCGATATAAAGACCTAAACGGTCTGCCGCTTCTTTGATATCTTTGAGACCTTTTTCATAGTTAGGTCCGCCGCGTCGTACATAAATACGTGTATTATGCTCTTTCATCCGATCCGCATAGGTTTCGAACGATTGAATAATCCCTGTAAAGGTTTTCGCAACATCGGTAAAGTTGGCAATAGCCCCCCCGATGATAAGGATTTTATCGCGCCCTTTCGGATCTTTGTGACGTGTCATCAAATCTAAAACCGTGTCCGCGTAAAATTTGGTTTCACCCGTAGTTGGTCCGCCTGAGTATTCACCATAGTTCGCAAGATCCGCAACGTTGCCTGAAAGATCCGCAATGGTATCGGCATACACAACCGATGCACCGCCGCCCGCTACCATCGTCCAGATACGACCCATAGGGTTAAGAATAGTAAGTTTCAATGAAGCACCCGATTTCGAGTCTGCTTCCGCGATCGCTTTTTCTTCCGGAGATTGATCTTCCATTCCAAACGCTGTCGGGAACTCGGCACCGCACCATGATTCACCCATCATAAACCCTGCAGTGTCATCAAGGCGTGCGACAAGGTCAAGAATGTGCATATCGTTACCGATCATAACGATCGGGTTGATTTCAAGGTAGGCAAAGTTCAAATCACGGTAAAATTTATAAAACTGCTCAGCGAATGTAATAAAGCGCTCTTTGTTCTCTGCCGGAATACCTGCAGGGACGTTTGCACGGATCAAATGAGCGATATTGGCATCGTCCATAGTGATAGGAATCGTTACTTCATTAACTTTCTCTTCCCACCCCTCTTCAACTTCCATACCGCCCTCAGCCGATAGATAAAGGACATCGTCTTCACCGACCGTCGTTGCTGAAATATAGTACTCTTGGTCTTGAGAGTGCGGAGTGAACGGCTCAATAATAAAATGAGTTAATGTCCCGTGTTGACCTGAGAGAAGCGTCGTTTCGTGGGAAATTTTTTCATCAATCCATTTTGCGGCTTCTTCAAGGGTAACATCACCCGGTTTATTGGTTTTAAACAATACAAGATCGTTTTTACCACGTTTACCGAAGAGCATATCCGGTTTTGCTACAAGAGCTTCTTGTTTCAACCATTCAAAACCGTGTTTTTGCGCACATGCGCGCAATTCATCACCATTGGTTACCAATACTGATTTAAAACCATAATGAAACCCACTGAAGTATTTTTCCCAATGTTTAGAGAAAATTGCTTTACCGTCGTATTCACGAATCGCTCTTTGAGCCATTGCAACTCCTTCGAATAATCTATTTAACGAAAATTATATCATCTATAGAGAGTTTGAAGGACATCTGGGATGTTTTTCAGGAGAAGAAGATTACTTTTTGTTTACTTTGGTAACATATGTCTCATAAATAGGTGTATTTATGTAACTTATTGTAACCTTTTTGCCATATGGATTAAACTGGCTTTCCAAACGGTACTCATCACACTGAGTGATTTCGTAAAAACGAAGCCGCAATTGCAGTTTCTCAGCCCCTGCATCAACACACTGAATATTTTCATGATGCAATGCGCCCGAGAGTTCTTTAACAACATGCATCGGATAGGAAAAATGGCGTGTTGGCTTGCTCAAAAAACGGTAAAAATAGTGATTAAAGAAAACAGCCAAAACATTAATGATAAGGAGGGCAAATGCACTGTAAAAAAGGATTCGGTAACGTCCGCGAAATTCGCGCAGTCTAATACGATAGGTATGGAAAAAGGTTTGTGCCGCAAGAGGTAACGCCAAAAGCAAAAAGGGGGCAAAAGTTTGCACTTCCACTTTTTGCCGAAATGAAAGGAGCAAAGAGATCATAAAGGCACTCATAGCAATCATCCATATTAAATCCCACTCTTTGGCGATCATACGACGATAAAGGACATAAAAAAGATACAAAAATACGATCGGAGAAAAAATAGCGGTATAAACACCCAATGCATCCAGAAAACGGCTTTCAGGAGAACCGCCGATATGAATTCCGTAGAAACTCAGAGATACGACGAGAGCAACAGTGCCCGAAATGGCATAGAAATACTCTTTTCGGTAAACTCCATACAAGGCAATTGCGAAAAAAAGATAGGCGAATGCGGGGTCAATAGCGATCAAGAAAGGGAGCAATCCTAAGGCGTATCGCCCATAATTCAAATGAAGATACCCAAATAGAAAAAGGGAGACGATCACCAATCCGGCATTATCGACAACCAATGCCGCGCTGGTGACACCCGGTAAAAGAACATAAATGAGGGCAATCCACAAACGATCACTATCGCGCGAAACATAGTGTTTTGAAATAGCATACAGGAGAACTACCGAAAACAGATGCAACACAATCATCGGTACTCTAAGTGCGTAGTCATTCTGTCCGAAAAAATGGAGAGAAGAAGAGATTAAAAATTGTAGAGGGGAAAAGTCACCGTATAAAATCTGTGCTTCGTGATAGCCGATAGAGAGCCCTTGAATCTGTAACAGCAGGATTAAAAAATTAATCCCTATTATTATAGAAAAAAGGACTTTTTCTCTCATAGTTTTAGAAAATTGTTGAGTATCTCATGCCCGAATTCGCTCATAATCGATTCGGGGTGAAACTGAACGCCGTAAATCGGTTTGTCTTTGATCTCCAACGCCATAATTTCATGGTCGTCTTCGCTATACGCCGTCGGAATAATCACATCGGGGAGATTTTCCTGCTCGACAATCAACGAGTGGTAGCGAGTTGCCGTAAACATTTCGGGAAGTTTGTTGAAAATCGGGGTTTCTCCCTGACGTACCATCTTTGAGGTTTTGCCGTGCATCATCCGATTTGCCCGTACAACGTTGCCGCCGAAGGCTTGAGCGATACTTTGATGCCCCAAACATATCCCTAAAATAGGAACTTTATCGGCAAAGTGGCGAATGACCTCAAGGGTTACCCCTGCATCATCGGGAGTTGCAGGTCCCGGAGAGATAATGATTTTTTCAGGGTGGAGTGCTTCGATCTCTTCGACCGTGAGTTCATCGTTACGGATAATTTTCAAATCAGCCCCAAGTTCCAAGCAGTACTGAACAATGTTGTAGGTAAAACTG